>DASZVM010000062.1:0-2916 GCA_035547295.1 Puia sp.
AGGACTTTGTTTCGCTGAAGCTTTCTTTTCCTCCTGGTCCACCTGCTCAGTGAATTCATTGAGGAAGGCCTTATTGGTCATGTCCATGATCTTATTGGCCTTGAAGGGATAAAGGAACACGGACTTGGCGGTCTTTGCTTCGGCATTCACCGTCTGGAAAGTATCCAGATCATTCCCTGTGTATTCTACTTTTCCCATTGCTTTTTGGAGGATGCTGTCACTCTTTATACAGGCTGACAGAACGCGATGAAGGATCATGAGGTCTACCCCGCTTTCAGCACCATCGCCCATGACAGTCTTGCGGGCCTTGACCCACATCTGGTAATTATCCTTATCGTCCTGGCTCCATTGGCTGGAGTCCAGCTTTTGCGCATCGAATTGCTGTTTGAAGTGGTAATATACCCTGGCTTCTTCCTGGGCATCGTCCTTTACATTACGGCCATCCTTGCCGCCGATGAAATTCCAGCCGTGAACGTCGTCTATATAGCCATTGTGATCATCGTCGATGCCATTGCCGGGGATCTCTTTGGGGTTGACCCAGATAATGTCCTTCAGGTCTTCATGAAGGGTATCTATGCCGGAGTCGATGACAGCCACAAGGACTTGTTTGCTTTTTAGCTTTTTTGCGTGACAGAACTCGTAAGCTTTATCCAGGCTGATGCCGTAGTATCCGTCCTGATCCTTATCCAGGAGATGCCAGCCTTTTGGCAGCTCTGCCCTTACCGAATTTCCCTGAGCAAACATCGTTAGCGGAAAGGCCCCCAGCAGGAGCACACTCATCCACCCCTTAGAACTTAGCTTCATGTGTGTATGTCGTTTGTTTTTACTATTTGTGGTCTGGTTTGCGGCCGCTTTACGGCCAACTTTTGAGTAGCGACTAAAATAATAAATAAAGGCCATCTCATGCTAAAAATTACATGGATGGCCCCTATAGACTTGTTAAAATTTCAATATCTATTGGTTTTCCTGATTTATTTTCAGTTCCACTCTTCGGTTGATCGCTCTGCCGGCGACGGTCTTGTTGTCGGCGATCGGGTGTTCCTGGCCCAATCCGATGGCAGTGAGATGGCTTTCGGGTATGCCTTTCTTTATCAGGTAATTTTTAACGGTGGCAGCACGTTGCTGTGAAAGGATCAGGTTCTTGTCGGCCCTGCCCGAACTGTCAGTATAGCCTTCGATGGTGAGGTGCCATTCGGGGTGATCCTTCATCAGGGCGGCGAGGATGTCCAGCGCCAGGTAAGAGCTGTCTATAAGCTGATCGCTGGATGAAGCAAACTGGATATTACGCGCTATATAGTTGATCTTTTCCGCCGTCTCTTTTTTGATCTCGGGACAGCCGTGGTTTTCAACGGTGCCTGCCGAATCGGGACATTTATCTTCTTCATCGTTTACGCCGTCACCGTCCCTGTCGGGGATGGGGCATCCATTGTACCTGGCAAGACCGGGCTTATCGGGGCATTTATCTTCTTCATCGTTTACCCCGTCATGATCGGTGTCGGGGATGGGGCATCCGTTGTAGCGGGCCAGGCCCTGTATGGTCTTGCATGAATCATGGTCGTCATCGATGCCGTCCTGGTCGGTGTCGGGGACAGGGCAGCCATGCCATTTGGCCGAACCCGGTTTGAGGGGACATGCGTCCTGATCATCTGTCAGACCGTCCATGTCGGTGTCCTTTTTCTTCGGGGGCGGCGGTGTGCCTGTCGATGTGAGCCAGATGCCCAGCGAAGCGCCCACCAGCTGATGATGAAAGGTGCCTTCATAGGGGGCATTATAAAAGCTGGTAAGACCCTGGCTGAAATAAGCGCTGAGCAGCACATTGCCCAGCTCGAAGCCGGCCCGGCCATCGATACCCAGGTCTACCGTCTTATAGGTATTGCTTCCTTTACCCACCGTGATGGGAGTGGATTCATTGGTATATTTCGGGTCGCTGTGCTTTAGCGTCTCGTTGGTGGTTTTGCCGCCATATACAAAGCTGATCTGCGGGCCGGCGCTGAGGAAAAAACTGTTCTTATGGTTCTTTGAAAGATAGAACTTATAGGTCAGGTTAAGGGGTATGTCGATGTAGTTGATATTCAGGTTTTGCCGGGTATAGACCGTATCTTCCAGGGCAGCGGTGGCGGAATCATTGTTCTTTGTGTATTTCCGCCCTTTGGTGGTATACAGGATGGCGGGCTGGAAGAAAAAGCCATGATGACCAAGGGGGACTTCGAGGATCAGGCCCAGCTGGAAGCCGGAAAGACCGGATTGGAATTTTTTGGTGGAGGTGTCCCATCCGGGTAAACTGTTGGTTTCCTGTACTTTGGCAGTATGGAGACCCCCAATTACGCCCAGCCTGACCTGCGCATTGGCCAATCCTGTGACTGCAAGCACCCATGCCAGCACGAAAATAAATTTCTTATAAGCAGCAGGAGCGTTGGTACCGGGATTTGTCATAGTTTATGGGTGATCTGAGTAATAACGCCCGAAAGAGGGGATTATTATTACTCAAACATCAAACTTTATCCCTTGTGCCAGTGGCAGTTGGGTAGAGTAATTGATCGTATTCGTCTGACGGCGCATGTAGTTCTTCCAGGCGTCGCTGCCGCTTTCCCGGCCTCCTCCTGTTTCTTTTTCACCTCCGAATGCACCGCCGATCTCTGCCCCTGAAGTGCCGATGTTTACATTGGCGATCCCGCAGTCGCTGCCGCCGGCTGAAAGGAATTGTTCCGCTTCCCGGAGGTTGAGGGTCATAATGGAGGAGGAGAGTCCCTGCGGTACATTATTCTGAATAGCAATAGCCTCCCCGATAGAAGAATATTTCAGCAGGTAGAGAATAGGTGCAAAAGTCTCCACCCGCACCACATTGTACCCCGGCAGAGCCTCCGCAATGCATGGCTGGACGTAGCAACCGCTGTCAAAACCCTGACCACTGAGGAC
>DASZVM010000063.1:0-6514 GCA_035547295.1 Puia sp.
AAGCATGTATATGCCGGCGCCGGATCAGGCAACATTTGTAAAGAATTTTCTTGGACCCGCATTCAAAAAGGCTGGGATAAAGACAAAGATCATTATTTACGATCACAACTGCGACAAACCGGAGTATCCCATCTCCATCCTGGATGACCCGGAGGCACGCAAGTACGTGGATGGCTCCGCCTTCCATCTCTATGGGGGAAAAATAGAGGCCATGTCAAAGGTCCACGAAGCGTATCCCAATAAGAACCTCTACTTTACGGAACAATGGGTAGGCGCTCCCGGCGACTTTTCAAAAGATATCCTCGAGCATATCCAAAACCTCATCATCGGCGCTACCCGTAACTGGAGCCGGAATGTCATCGAATGGAACCTGGCTGCGGACCCGCACAACAACCCGCACACGGATAGGGGAGGATGCGATCGCTGTCTGGGAGCCGTGACCATCGACGGGGACAAGGTGACGAGGAACCCTGCCTATTATATCGTTGCTCATGCGGCAAAATTTGTAAGACCCGGCTCGGTACGCATCGGCTCGGAAGCAGCCCTGCAGGATGGGGCCTCGGCCAATGACGTCCTGCCGAATGTAGCGTTCCATACGCCGGCAGGGAAAACGGTGCTCATCGTGCTGAATACAGGGTCGACAAGCCGGACATTCACCATTGCGGACGGCAAAGGCCGGTCGCAGCAAACCCTCAACCCCGGCGCCGTAGCTACCTACGTCTGGTAAGCTATTTCACGCCGCCCAGGTCATAGAACCTCCACTTCGTGGTAAAATCCTTGTCCAGCGGTTGTTTGGTAAGGATGGCCCGGATCATTTCCACGGGCATGGCATTCAGGTGCATGATGGCGTCATGATATTGTTTGTAGGTCATCTTGCCGCTGTCCACCAGCTCTTTTTTTAGCGCATAGAACTGTCTTCCTCCTGTGAGATAGGCCAGCTGGTAAAGAGGCGGATAGTGATCCATAAAGGACCTCCGGACCTCGCCGGCGGCATTGGCCCGTTCATGACCCACCCGGTCCACAAGAAAGTCGATACATTGCTGCGGCGTCCATTTACCCAGGTGATAATTGAGGGAGAAGATGATACGGGCACAGCGATGCATATGCCAGAAGAGCATTCCGATCCTGTCTTCCGGGCTCCGGGGGAATTTCAGGTCCCAGAGCAGCAGCTCCCAATACAGGGACCATCCTTCCACCCAGAAAGGCGTGTCGAAATTGCGATAAGTGCGGTAACGCTCGTTGGAAAAGAACTCCAGGTTATGTCCCGCTATCAGCTCGTGATGAACGGTAGCCCGGGAGAAATAAGGGTTGTTGCCCCGCATGCTCATCAGCTTGTCCTCCTCATCCATGGTATTGGTGGGATAAGAGATGATGATATCGTTGCCGCCCAGGAAGAAAGGGTTCACCAGCTGCCGTTCAGGCGTCATCATCATCATGCCGAATGTCTCCTCTGCCAGGGGGGGCACCGTGACAAGATCATGTTTTTTTAAAAAATCGACGGATTCATTGAACAAACGCAGTATCATTTCAGGCTGCTGACCGGCAGGTACGTAGGTGTTCTTTACTTTTTCCAGCGCGGCCTTCCAGTTGTCGCCAAACCCCATTTCCCCGGACGCTTTCAGCATTTCCGCATCGCACCATGCAAACTCTTTATCGGCGATGTCGATCAGCTCTTCCGGCGAATAAGGGATCATCTCATATTTCAGCTGGCGCAGCAGCTCTTCACGGCCAGCGGGTTTGCCTATGATGCCGCTGTTGTCGGCAGGGACGAATGCTTTGTTCTTATCCTTGAACGCGTCTCCATAAATAGTAAGCATGGAGTCCAGCTCTTTATAAGGCCCGGGCATCCACCAGGTGAAGAGGGGATCATAGCCGTTGTAGAAATTATATACGGAGGCGATGGACCTTTTCAGGTCGCTGATGACCAGTCCGGCCTGGTATATCTCGTCCATATCGATGGAGCTGTCGGTCTTTAGACGCGTCTTCAGCTGTTTGATCTGCCTGGCTCCTTCTGACCAGTTCCTGGCAGCAGCTTTCGCATCGGGTTGGTGACCACGGCGGCGCAATCTTTCCAACACATAGATAGAGTCGGCGAAAGGGAACCATTTCCTGATCTTTACATACCCTGCCGCTTCGCCCGCAGACACTTTCAGATGCTCATCCAGATCGCGTTTAAAAAGGATATAATCCACCTTGCATTCCTGGGGGAGGCTCTTAAAATCTATCTGATCCAGCTTTTTCAGATAGTCCCTGTAAAGGGTTTCCAGCCTGGCCCGTTTTTCAGGCGAAAAACCGCCGCCTTCCCTGTCGCCTCCGCTGCCCCGGCCAAAACCGCTGGCATTAGCAGGAGGGGTATAATATCGTATGAGGGCACTATGATCAGCCTCATAAGCAGTCATAAGATGAGGCATCTCCTGACAAGGGACATATGGGTCGGGGGATATTTGGGACAATGCAGGGGTATGGACAAGCCCGGCACAGCAAAAGCCAAGTGACAATAGCAGTGTTACTCTCATGTGCAAATGTTATGGGTACTAAGTTATTGCTTTATCCAGACAATCGACGCAGGCGTTCTGTCAGCTGTCTGTTGCGGATAGGGCGTGGTGCCTGCACGATTGAGACGTGCATAGTTCGGGATGGCCAGCAGAGGCGTACCGTCCGCCCAGGTGCCCTTGATAGCCATGACCCCATGGAGGAGATCGCCTTTCCATTCCAGGGTCAATGGCCCTGTACCAATGGCTTTATTGATATCCTGGCGATCGGCCGTCTCTACATTGTACAGCAGGGGGCCATAACGAAGAGCGACGCGTCCCCTGTCTGCCTCGATCCTTTTGTCCGCCGTTATCCGCTGGATGCCCATCGGGAGTTCCAGCACGATCCTGTCACCTTTCTTCCAGACACGACGGATGGCGACATAGCCGTTCTCGATAGACGGCGTCTGTGGCTGTCCATTGACGGAAATGCTCCGGTAACCGCTAATGGCAGGCTTCGGTGTATAAAGAGCGCTGGTAGTACGGTCGGGGATACGCAGATGGAGGGTGAATGGCTGCCCGTTCGCCTGTTGCGGGTCGATGGTCAGCGTGATCCGGCCGCTCCAGGGGTAGTCGGTCTGCTGTGTCATTATGATGTCTGTCCCGACCACCTTCTCCACCCGCATGGTGCTGCCGATATACATGTTGACATACAGACCATCGTCGCCCCGTACATAGGTCCAGGTGGGCATCATCAGAAGCGTACGGGGGATATTGCCAACGCAGCAGGGACAGACATGCCATTGATAACGGCCTTGCGAAGCTGCCAGGGCATTGGTGTAATAAAAATCCTTCCCGTCCAGCGAGAGCGAGCCCAGCAGCGCATTGTACATGGTCTCTTCGTAGAGGTCCGCATATTTGGCATCGTGATAGGCCAGGCTCATTTTATACTGGAAGAAAATGAGACCACAGCTGGAACAGGATTCGCAATAAGCATTGTTCCCGAGAGAATAGTCCGGGCCAAAACCCTCCGAAGTCTCGCCGCTGCCGATGCCTCCGGTCACATAATATTTTTTATTTACCATATTATCCCACAGCGAGAGGACGGCACTTTGATAATCCTCGTCCCGCGTCTCTGCCGCAACGTCCGCCATCCCGGAATAAGTGTAGGTGGCCCGGACAGCATGTCCTACTGCCTCGTATTGTTGCTGCACCGGCACATGGCTTTGATCATATTCGCTGCCATGGTTGCGGTTGTCCAGCAGGAATTTTGCCAGCTGTATATAGCTGTCCCCACGGCCGTTGCCTTCCATGTCGTTGACAAACCGGCCAAAACGCACCAGGGCCTGTTCCATCTCCTGGTGACCGTCGTACCAGGCTATCTTGCCCGGACCTATGTTGTTAACCCAGCAGCCGGCCAGCCTCTTTGCAGCATTATAAAGACGCTTGTCCTTTCCTTCCGTCAGCGTGTAATGGTTGATAGCCGACTCGATAAAATATCCGGAAACATATCCTTCATGGTTGCCCCGGCCTTCGGGTGACCACCGGCTATGCCATTTGCTCGTATCCCGGAGGGTATAGGCTGTTTGCAGATAGCCGTCAGGCTCCTGCGCCGAAAGGATGATAGGGATCCATTTTTCCAGGGTCTTTTTCATCTTTTCCTGCGCTGCTATGATCGTCCCATCCCCCTTGGGATCCACCATCAGCGCTTCACACATGGACTCCACCGTCTGGTGGACCCAGGCATTTGAAAAGACATATCCCTTGTGGGGGCCGTGGTGCTGGCCTCTCAGGGCCTTGGCCGCCTCGATAAAATTATCGAGCCCTCCTTCACCCGTGGTCAGGTCACTGCGTTCTATCTGATCGATACAATAAGGTATCCAATTTACTATGATATTTTTCACCCTGTCGTTCCATAGCTTGCTGTCGATGCTGTAATGCTTCGTATATACCACGTCCAGCCGTTTGTCCTTAGGACGGGGACGCACTTTTACCATGAGTGAGTCATTAATGATAAATCCTCCCTGCCGGACAGTGAACGATAAGACATAATCACCGGCAGCAGAGAAGGTCGCAGTAGTCCGGGCAGAATGAGCATCGGCAAATGCAGCCTTTCCGGGTCCGGAAACCTGGCTCCAGGAGAAGGCAGTCACCGGATTGATGGAGCGGGTGCTGCCTGAAAGCCAGGTCCTGCCGCCTGTCACCATATCCCGGTCCTCCCCGGCGTTGACGATAGGAGGATAATCAGGCGCTCCCGGAGGCTGGGGCACCTTCCATTCCACGAGAGTGGAGGTCCGGCGATCCGCGGAATCCAGCTCCAGGCGCAGACGGGTAGTGGTCACTTCATTAAAGGTGGTAGTATTGTATTTGTCGTTCACCAGCCCCAGCCCTTCAGGCGAAGAGACGGGCGCCCACCGGCTGCCGTCCCACCACGTGATACGATAAGCCTGGGGAAGACGGACCATGTTCCCGTAATCCCAGAAAAAAAGATCGATCCTGTTGATATGGACGGGCTGGCGCCATTCGTATTGTACCCATTGTGTTCCACGGCGTTGCTGTGCGCGGTTATACCAGCGGTCGCCAGGAGGGGTAGGTGTAACACCGTCGTTCAATCCTTCCAGGGAGGAGGAAGGACGGTTGCTGCCCGTGGCAGCGGCAATAGCGGCCAGGTTGCCGTATTGTCCGGCAGGAGCTTCTGACTGGGCATGCACGGCCAGGGTCAGGGAAATGAAGCAGGCAAGCGTTAAAGCGGGGATAGTTGACATAAGCAATGGACATTGATATGACAATAAAACTACGACAGCAGAGGGTAGGAGGCTTTTCAATTATTAACTGGAACCTTGCGGATTTTCTCCAATAAAGGGAATACCAGGTCTACAATTTATTGAAAAGAAGGTGTTGCAGCCGGCCGCTATTGACCTCGAATCCCGTAATCTGCCCTTTCGCGTTACGCAACATCCGGAGATGGTACATCGCCCAAAAGTTATTGAAGAGATGGTCTGTGCCTTCGAAGGTGAGGGGGATATCGTTATATTTGATATTGGTGAGCACCAGCCGGTGATCTTTTAATACGATATTGTATTTACATTCCAGCTCGGGACAATAATAAGCGCCTGTAAAGGTCTTCAGCACCTGCTCTGTCTTTGGCAGAGGCTTGTATTTCCTGAACACCTGTTTTTCGGTGGGAGAGATGGCGGTCAAAAGGGTATCGCCGGGACGTGGGATGCTGTATGTCCCCCTGATCTCGGGATGGTTAAAAAAAGAAAGGGTATCATTTATCTTCATCAGCAGTTCCGTCCCGTTGGATATGTCACAGTACAGCTTGTTGTCGTGGATCCACAGACGCATCCGTTTGCCTCCGTCGTCCGAAACATAATCACCCAGGTATTTTTGGAGGGAGGGAGGATCCTTCAGTGCCGCATGGCTGCTGTCCCGTGGTGCGGCCTTGGCCTTGGGAAGGGTGTCGGCCCCAGGGGTAAGAAAAAGATCCGCCATCGCCATCGCCTTTACACCGGGTTGGACGCTGCCCAGGTTGCTGAACACAAGGAACCCCAGCTTTTTCTCCGGGAAGACCGCCAGAACAGTACGATAACCCGCATCGGACCCGTCATGAGCAAAGCCTTTCCAACCTTTTTCATGGATGATGCCGATGCCCAGCGCATATTCAAGCACCTTACCATTGTTGAGCCGGCCCGGCTGCGTCAGCTGATCGATGTCCTGTTGATCCCCCACCTTATGATCATAAAAATTCATGATCCATTTCGAGAGGTCGTTGATATTGGTAAAAAGACTGGTAGCGCCTGCATTGGAATAGCTGAGTATGCTGTTGGTAAAGTGAGTGTCGTCTTTCCTGTAGTAGGAATAGCTGCGGCCTTTGACAATCTCGGTACAGTCGTCATGGAAATGGGTGTCGTTCATGCCAAGCGGTCTGAATATGGCAGAGTCAGTGAACTGTCTTAAGGTCTGTCCCGTCACCGCACGTACTATTTCGGCCAGCATGGTAAAGCCGCTGTTGCTGTAACTGTATTCTTCGCCCGGCGGGA
>DASZVM010000064.1:0-7215 GCA_035547295.1 Puia sp.
CCATAAAAATACTAAGGGCTTACATGAACGGGAGGCCCAGGCTTTATTTTAAAACCAGGCTTTATTACGTTATACCGGCACTCATTTCAGTATCCCCCGGCTGATGACCATACGCTGCACTTCGCTGGTGCCTTCATAGATCTGGGTGATCTTGGCATCCCTCATAAGCCTTTCCACGTGATATTCCTTTACATAACCATAACCGCCATGTATCTGCACAGCCTCCGTAGCCGTCCACATGGCCGTCTCGGAAGCATAGACCTTTGCCATGGACGCGCTGAGGGTATAATCCCTGTGCTGGTCCTTTTCCCAGGCAGCACGCAGACACAACAGACGGGAAGCCTCGATACGGGTAGCCATATCCGCCAGCTTGAACTGGATGATCTGGTGGTTCATGATCTCCTTCCCAAAGGCTTTTCTTTGTTTGGAATATTGCAGCGCCAACTCATAGGCCCCGCCGGCAATACCCAGCGCCTGGGAAGCGATGCCGATACGCCCGCCGCTAAGCACCTGCATGGCGAACTTGAACCCAAAACCATCCTCTCCTATCCTATTCTCCTTCGGCACCTTCACATCGTTGAAAAGAATGCTGTGGGTATCGCTGCCCCTGATCCCCAGTTTATTCTCCTTGGCCCCCACAGTCACGCCGGGCGTGTTCTTTTCCACGATAAAAGCATTGATGCCGCGGCTGCCCTTGGAGATATCCGTCTGCGCCATCACAAGATATACGGAAGCCGAATTGCCGTTGGTGATCCAGTTTTTGACGCCGTTCAGCACGTAGTGATCTCCTTTATCCTCAGCTGTCGTACGCTGCGAAGTGGCGTCGCTGCCCGCTTCGGGTTCGCTGAGCAAAAAAGCTCCGATATAAAGCTCCCCATTCTTACGACCTTGCGCCAGCGGCGCCAGGTACTGCTGCTTCTGCGCCTCTGTCCCATACTCTTCCAGCCCCCAGCAGACCAGGCTGTTGTTGACGCTCATGCAAACGCTGACACTGGCGTCCACCTTGCTGATCTCTTCCATGGCCAGCACATAGCTGATCGCATCCATACCCGCACCGCCATACCGTGGGTCGACCATCATTCCCATAAAGCCAAGCTCCGCCAGCTTGCAGATCTGCTCTTCCGGAAAGCGCTGATGCTCATCCCTGTCGATGACACCCGGCAAACATTCCGTACGGGCAAAATCCCGGGCGGCCTATTGTATCATCAAATGTTCTTCCGATAATTGAAAATGCATACGATGAATGGTTTTTTGCCAAAAATAAAAGAAAGTTGTTTAGTAAACTAACAGTTGTAAGTTTTTTTAGGCAAAAAAAACGGCCATAGGGCCGTCAGCGGGGGTCGATAATGCGGAGCTGCGGGCCGGTCTTGTCATGCAGCAGACCAATGACGGTCTTGAAAATAACGATAAACAGACCAGCCTCCTCTTCCGTGAAATTGCTGTTCTCATCCTCCCCTTCATTATAAATGATCGCAGCGACAAATTGCAGCAATTCAGGCTGACAGAAGGAATCCATGATCTCCATGGCGTCCGTTTCGTCAAACCCGTCATGGAATACCTCCTCCATCTCCTCGAATTCGGCATTGAAGGATTTCTCGAACTCCGCCTCTGTCACCGCGGGGATGCTCTGCTGCAGCTGACGAAAGGACAATAATATAATTGTGAGGATATACGCTACATCTTCACGGGCATCCGCCACCTTCAGCTCCCTGCTTTCTCCCAGCACATACCCCACCAGGGCGGGCTGCTCTTTCGCGAACTCATCCCATATCTTTCCGATCTGGTCTTCGTCCATATGCTGGATCCGATGATTGACCGCATCAATCGCATCTTCGGTGATTCTTGTCATTCCGTATTTTCCCCAAACCTACATTTAAAAAGCTTAACGGACAAAAGACGGCGGCAGGTGAGGTCAAATACGTACCTTTACCGCTAGGCTGCCCCCATCTATACATAAGCATTTACTCTTATAGATACAACAGATGAAAGCCAAAAACAATTGCGCATGACCAAACACCATTCTTCAAAAATACAGGTATCCGTATCATCCGAGATCGGAAGGCTGCGACGCCTCCTGGTCCATAGTCCTGACAGCGGTCTGGGAAAAGTGGTTCCCTCCAAAGCCCAGGACTGGCTCTTCGAGGACATCGTCCACCTGGATACCATCCGGCGGAAAGAATACGACTACTACACAAAGATCCTCTTGTATTTCCTGGACCCGGAAAAGATCAAAGGGAGACTGGCGCAAATAGACAATGAAGAAAATAAACGGGCCTTTTATAAACCCGGGGATGAAAGGTTCTTCAGCAGCGACAAGGTGGTGGAACTCCAATGGCTGCTGGCCGACATCCTCAGGGATCACGAGATCAAGCTCAAGCTGGTAGCTTCCGTCTGCGCCATCGAAGCCTGCTCCTACGACACGCAGAAAGAGCTGCAGAAGCTGTCGCCCGTCCAGTTGTCCAAGACCTTTATCAGCGGCACGATGACGGACGATAAGATGCTGTTTGCCCCCATCCCCAATTTTATATTCACCCGGGACATCGGCATCGTTATCAACAATTATGTATTGCTGAATAAGCCCGCCAAAAAAGCGCGGACACGCGAAGCATTGCTGGCCAAATATATCTTTTACAATCACCCTCTGTTTGCGGAATACCAGGATAAGATCATCGAGCTGGCAGACACGCACCATCATTTCCTCCTGCCCCGTGAAGGCGACGATAAAAAAGTTACTTTGGAAGGCGGGGACGTCATGGTGGTCAGCAAGGACCATGTGCTCATCGGTGTCAGCGAACGCACCTCCCTGGAGGCCGCTCATCAGGCCATCCAGGTACTGTTTGAAAAGAACGTGGTTAAAAAGATCACGATCATCAGGATCCCGAAAAAGAGGGATTATATGCACATCGATACCATCTTCACCCAGATCAAAAGGAATGTCTGGATATTGCTGGGCAATTTCTCCAGAAAAGCCATGAAGCACGAGGACGAGGATACGGTACAATGGATACTGGAGACAGGTAAGAAAGAAGACAAGATGAAGATCATACAATTCCGGAAAAAAGACCCCGGTAACCCGGAATATTTCGACAACCTGGAAGACCTCCTCACCGACATCAGCAAGAATGACCTGGAGTGTACCGAAAAGGTCCGCTTCCTTTACTCGGGCAATAATGAATTCCCCTTCGACGCCCGTGAACAATGGACGGACTCCTGCAACCTGCTGGCGCTTAAAGAAGGCGTCGTGCTGGGCTACGACAGGAACGACAAGACCGTGGAAGCTTTCAGGAACAATGGTTTTGCCGTCATCCATGCCCATGAGCTCATCGTTGCCCTGGAGAACGGGACTGCCCATCCGGACGACCTGGAAGATACGTTGATCCTGATGCCTTCCGCAGAGCTGTCCAGGGCAAGGGGCGGCTTCCATTGCATGAGCATGCCTTTACACAGAGATGAAATTTGAGCCTTTATGCAAACGACTTCCCACATATTGATGATCCGTCCGGTGAACTTCACTTTCAATGCCGAGACGGCCGTAAACAACGCCTTTCAGTCCGCCGCCGGCGATGACAGCACACAGGGGAAAGCACTCACCGAATTTGAAGACTTTGTAAGAATGCTGCGCGATAATGACGTCGACGTGATCGTGGTCGACGATACGCCCGAGCCTTTCACACCCGACTCCATCTTCCCCAATAATTGGGTGTCCTTCCACCAGGAGGGCGTCATATGCCTTTATCCCATGTTCGCCCCAAGCCGGCGGCTGGAACGTAAACCCGGCGTGTTGCACAGGCTGGAAAAGGATTTCAGGGTGGATGCGACCATGGACTTCAGCACTTATGAAAAAGATGCGCTTTACCTGGAAGGTACAGGCAGTATGGTATTGGACAGGGAATCCCGCATTGCCTACGCCTGTCTCTCCCCAAGAACGGACAGACAGGTGCTGGAAGATTTCTGTATAAAAATGGATTACCAGCCGGAGGCCTTTGTCGCCGTGGACGGATCCAACAACCCCATCTATCACACCAATGTGATGATGTGCGTAGCGGACCGCTATGTGGTGATCTGTCTCGACTCGATCCCTGAATCCTTTCAGCGGGAGCATGTGGAGGCCACCATCCGGGGTACAGGGAAAGAGATCATCCCCATCTCCTTGAGCCAGATGAACCATTTTGCCGGCAATATGCTGCAGGTGCACAATAGCAGGGGGGAAAGGCTGCTGGTGATGTCAACCCAGGCCTTCAGGTCGCTGACGCCTGAGCAAATAAATAAGTTGGGATCCTACAACCGGATCATCCACTCTCCCCTGACCACCATCGAAACAAACGGAGGAGGCAGCGCACGCTGTATGATGGCGGAAGTGCATTTGCCGGAATTGAATTAAAAAAGCGTCAAAGGCTTTGCCGCATCATCCGCATAGCTTTTTGGAGGCACCAGATGTGTACCGCACCTCTTATTCAGCTGCCCGATGGCATATGCAGCCAATGCAGGCGTATGCATTTCGTCATGGGCATGTACAAAAAAATACACCTCCCGAAGACCTCTATCCACCCAGCTTTTGATCCTGTCGGCCCACGCGTCGATACGGAGATGATCCGTAACATGCCCGCTGTTCGATACGAAACGGATAAATGCCACCGGCGCCGTCAATCGCATGTGTATGACATCCCTTCTGCCGGAGGTGTCTGTGATCACAGTGCCGACCCCCAGTTCATGGAACAGGCGCCAGGTGTCCTGATGGGCGCCGCCGGTAAACCAGCTTTCCTGCCTCAGCTCGACACAGGTGCGGAAATCAGGCGGCAATTGCCGGAGATAATGATGCAGCAGCGCCGTCCTGTCAGGACCAAATCCATCCGATAATTGCAGGAATGAAGGACCAAGCGCCCGGCCAAAATGCCGCATATGGTCGATGAAAAGATCCGTGTCTTTCCCCGCATCCTTTAATTGCAGCTCGTGGCTGATGGTATTGGAATATTTTGGACAATAGCGAAACACATCGCCTGCCAGCGCGGCCCATTTTTCGATGACGTCCTTTGGCTGAAGGTTGTACCACATGGCATTGAGCTCGATCGTATTGAACTGTCGTACATACTGGGACAGAAAATCCTTCTCTTTTGTCTTCTGAGGGTAGACAGCCCCTACCCATTCCTTGATCCTCCAGCGCGTGGCTCCGACATATAATTGTAAAGGACCTTTCGGGCCCCTGTCCAACCCTTTTAACAATTCTTCCGTCATGATATCATCGGGAGGAAGGGAAAAATCTATCTTATCAGGGTGTTGCACCTTGCCAAATTCCATAGATAAACTTTATGCAATTTAACTAAAGCAATATCATTCTCTTTAGTTGTTGCTGAATCAAATCAAATCCTTATTTTTGAGACTTCTTTAGAGTTAAGGTAGAAATTTTTCAATAAATCTTGCCATTAATTGAAGCTTTTTTAAAATTCAGAAGAAGAAATCTTAGATGGAAAATAAAGTCACAAAAATTGGCGTGCTCACTTCCGGCGGCGATGCCCCGGGGATGAATGCAGCCATCCGTGCCGTTGTTCGTACTGGTATTTATAATGGACTGGAAGTTTTTGGTATCATGCGCGGCTATGCAGGGATGATCGAGAATGACATCGTTCCCATGCATTCCAGAAGCGTGGCCAATATCATACAAAGGGGCGGCACCATCCTCAAGACCGCCCGCTGCAAAGAGTTCTTTGAGCACGAAGGGAGAAAGAAAGCTTATGCCAACCTGAAGAAGCTGGGGGTCAATGGCCTGGTGATCATTGGGGGCGATGGTTCTTTTCGCGGGGCACACAAATTGAGTGCGGAATTCGATATCCCCTGCATCGGCCTGCCCGGTACGATCGATAAGGATATTGCAGGCACTGATTTTACCATCGGGTTCGATACGGCCGTCAATACTGCCGTCGAAGCCATCGATAAGATCCGCGATACCGCGGATGCGCACGACCGTCTTTTTATCATCGAGGTGATGGGAAGGGATGCCGGCTATATTGCCTTGCACAGCGGCATCGCCACAGGAGCGGAAAATATCCTCATCCCGGAGCGTAAGACGGATATAGAAGAGCTGGTCAGCGGGCTGCTGGAAAAAGAACGTAGAAAAAAACTGGTCAATCTCATCGTCGTAGCCGAAGGGGATAATTTCGGCGGCGCCGGAGAGGTGGCAAAAGTGATAAAAGAACGTCTGCCCTCAGCCGACACAAGGGTTTGCGTGCTGGGACATATACAAAGAGGAGGCGCCCCCAGCTGTATGGATCGTCTCATCGCCAGCCGTATGGGCTACTCAGCCGTGGAATGCCTGCTGGAAGGACGCCATAACGTAATGGTGGGTATCGTCAACAACAGGATGCATTATACCCCTCTTGAAAAAGCGGTCAAAGCCAAACAAAGGATCAGCGAAGACTGGCTGAAGATCGTGAAGATATTAGCTTCGTAAAAAAATTATAAACCCACTCGTCAATGTCAAAGAATTTATCGAAATACCTGTACGAGGGTATGGATAAGCAGGCAGGCCTTCAGCATACTTTTCACAGGACAAAGATCGTCGCTACAGTAGGCCCGGCCTGCGATACGTATGAAAAATTACTGGAGCTCGTAAAGGCCGGCGTCAACGTTTTCCGGCTCAATTTTTCACATGGCGACCATGAAGGAAAGGCTAAGATCATCGAACATATCCGGAACATCAATCTTACCGAACCTTATAACATATCCATCCTCGCCGATCTGCAAGGCCCTAAGCTGCGGGTGGGCGATATCAAGGACGGCGCGCTGCCCATCGCTCCCGGCGATATCCTGACGTTTACATCCAGGGAAAAGGTCGTCGGCACTAAGGATAAGATCTATGTCTCTTATCCCAACCTGCACCATGACGTGGAAGTAGGCAATAAGATATTGATCGACGACGGCAAGCTGGAAGTGGTTGTGGTCAGCGTATCTCCCGATGGAGACGTTAAGGTCGCCGTCACTTACGGAGGCACCCTCCTTCCCAAGAAAGGGGTCAATCTTCCTGATACAAAGATCTCCCTGCCCGCCCTGACGGAAAAAGACATTACGGACCTCGAATTCATCATCGAGCAGCAATGCGATTGGGTGGCGCTGTCATTCGTCCGGAAAGTGGAGGACATCGTGGACCTCAAACGCCGTCTGGCAGAGAAAAAGAGCCAGTCAAAGGTCATCGCCAAGATAGAAATGCCTTCAGCCCTGGAG
>DASZVM010000065.1:0-8957 GCA_035547295.1 Puia sp.
CTCCCTGCTCCTGCTATGGGACTCCCAAACACAGGACCGACAGCCGCAGCCGCCAGACCGGCGCCGATCCCGGTAATAGCAGTGCGACGCGACATCTTGGTGATCTCATTCATAATGTTTGCTTTTTGTAAATGCCGCCTCAAAGCATATGCCATGAAGAGGAACAACTTTTGCTGTCGGCGCTTTCTCCCGGATGACCTATATTTGGCCCTATGTCAAACAACAGGTTACTGGGACTCGGCAGCATATTGTTCGTAATGATCGTCTGGGGCAGCACGTTCGCCGTTACCAAAATCATTGTGAACAAGGTGCCACCCATGACGCTGGCCTTCTACAGATGCTCCATCGGCGCCCTCACCCTTTTGAGCATATTCGGCATCAGAAAAGGACGATCCACCGGCCAATACCTGAAAGGCATACCCTGGGGTGTCTTCATCCTGCTGGGATTCACAGGCGTAACGGTATTCTACATCTTCTTCAACATTTCGGTACAGATGACCTCTGCGTCAGTAGGCGCCCTGCTGCAAGGATTCATCCCCGTCTGTATAGCGGCATTTGCCGCCATATTCCTGAAAGAAAAACTCTCTGTAAAACAGATCACCGGGATCATTGTCTCCGTCACAGGCGTTATCCTCATCGGGTTCTTATCGCACGATAAAAATGACGTCGCGGGCAGTATAACAGGCAATCTGCTGATGATCATCGCCGTTGTCAGCTGGAGCGTATACACCATCATTTCAAAGAAAGTGGCCGGCATGGATCCCCTGCTGGTCACCAGCCTTAGCACATTTGCCGGCTCTGTACTATTGTTGCCGGCCGCTATCTGCGAAAATTGGGGAATCGGTTGGCCCCTGGTGTCATCCACCGACTGGCTCATCATCCTTTTCCTGGGAGCAATGGCCTCGGGCATCTGCTATTTCCTGTATAACAGATCGCTCCAGCTGCTGAGCGCGGCCCAGGTGGGTAACTTTATCAACCTCGATCCCCTGGTTGGCTTTATAATTGCATTGGCCTTCCTGCATGAAAGCGTCAATATGCTGCAGATCACAGGAGCCGTGCTGGTAGTAGCCGGCATCATCCTCAGCTCGGGCAGACATGATTAAATTTTTCCCGCGCCCGCTGAAGAAAGCTCTGCCTGTCCAGTTGATCCTCCACTTCGATGATCGCCTTCATCAGGTTATTACGTGTATCCGTAAACTCGGCAATAGCTGTCGTCATTACCTTCCACACCGGCTGCACCTGCCCGACCAGCGCTTTCCCTTTCTCCGTCAGTTGAAGCAGCCTTTTCCTCTCATCGACCTTATCCCTGCGGCTGCGGATCAACCGCTGTTTTTCCAGTTCCTTCAGCAGGCTGATCGTCGAAGGGTGCGTATACCCTATTTCCGATGCGATCTCAACGACACTTAGCAAAGGTTTGCAGTGCAACGTATAGATCACCGGGAACCATTTCGGCTCGAAGTCGATGCCATAAGCCTTATATATCAGGGCGCCGTCCTTCCTCAACCTTTCGCTCAAACGCTGCAGACGGGTGGCGATGGCCAATAGGCCGGAAGCATCTATGACATTCATATCGATTGATGATCAAGGTGCAGATGATAAAATAAATTGTCCGCCGGCATCAACGGGAAATAACCGGGCAATTCCGCCTTTTCCAACCGTTGGAACCCGTTGCGCTCATAAAATCGGTGGGCCGCCTTCATAACAGTTACCGTCCCCAGGTACAGGCCGGTAACCCCATGACTGCCGCAATGTTCCACCAACGCTTCCAGCAACCGCTGCGCAATGCCCAATCGCTTCCCCCGGAATTCCTGTTTTACAAACATCTTGCGGATAGCTCCCGCCTGATGCCCCAGGGCGATAAGTGCAATGGTACCCACCAGCTTTCCATCGCTGAATGCACCCCAGAAACCACCACCGGGACGAATATAAAAGCCTTCGATATCCAACAGGTCCGGCTGCTCTTCAAGCGTAATAGGCACGTTGAATTCCCTTTGCTGAATAGGCAGTATCAGGTCTATGGCACGGGCACAATGCCGGTTATCCAGGGATCCTATCAGTATCTCCGTATCGGCCCCCGTCACGATCATATTTTCCATCCTTAAATTTTATATAAAACTACGTAGTTAACTACATATATCCAAATTTTCACCGGCATGCCAACCCGGTTCATCCCCTTATGATCTACACATGCTGTAGCAGCCCGGACAAAAGAACAGGCCCGCATTTTTCATACAACCGGGGATCACCCAGCAACAGCAGGTCTTTTAATGCTTTCATTTGAAGAAGTTACTTTATTCCTGGCCATATTCCCCCAGTCGGACATCGCTTTGAACATAGGCTTCATGCTATGCCCCAATGCCGTCAGCTCATATTCCACCCGCGGCGGCACCTCCGCATACACATGCCGCTGAACGATCTGGTCTTTCTCCAGCTCCCTCAGTTGCGCCACCAGCATACGCTCCGATATGCCTTCGATGGACTTCTTCAGCTCGCCATATCGCATGGGCCCAAAAAGCAACCTGCAAAGGATAGCCGGCTTCCATCTCCCGCCAATGATGCTGAGCGAATACGCCATGCCACAGCTGTCATTGATCATCTGCTGGTTCACCGAATTGGTGGAGTTATTCTTTCTCATTTCTTACTTTTTTGTTAGTACTTAACAATTTGCTGCTTACTTACAAATTTAAACCATTGCGGTTAGCTTTGTGTTCCATTCAAATAAAAAACATCATGAACAAAAGATTAGCAGGTAAGATCGCACTGGTCACTGGTGGCAGCCGTGGCATCGGAGCAGCCATCACCCGGAGACTGGCCGATGAAGGCGCCCGTGTGGCATTTACCTATGTACGCTCCGCCGAAAAAGCAGAAACCCTCGCAGCTGAGATAAATTCATCCGGCGGAACATCCATCGCCATCGCCGCAGATAGCGCAGACCCGCAACAGGTGACCGACGCTGTCGACAGGACCGTTGCCGCATTCGGCGGGCTTGATATCCTGGTCAACAATGCAGGCATCTACATCGGTAAAGCTTTTGAAGAGCATACCCTGGAGGACTATGAACAAATAATGGCCATAAATGTTCGCGCCGTCTACGTAGCCGCCCATGCAGCCATAAAACATATCTCCAACGGCGGACGGATCATTACCATCGGCAGCAATATGGCGGATGGCTCCGTCGGTCCCCGGACTACCCTATATACAATGAGCAAGTCGGCCCTGCAGGGGTTCACCCGGGGACTGGCCAGGGACCTGGGCGACAAAAAGATAACCGTGAATGTTATTCAGCCGGGCCCTATCGATACGGACATGAACCCGGCCAACAGCGAGCTGGCGGATTTCCTGCGGACAAGGTTGCCCCTGTCGGAATATGGGACTGGCGAAGACATAGGCGGACTGGTAGCTTTCCTCGCCAGCGAAGAAGGTAAGTATATCACAGGCACCGCACTGACCATCGACGGTGGGTTCACCGCATAAGAATAAGATACCAGACAGGAAGAAAACAGCTGCTTTTCTTCCTGTCCAATATCCCTTAGCTGACCTGCAGCTCCCCTTCCAATACCTCATCCAATTTCTGATGACTCTCCACGACACCATTTTCCATCCCGGACTGTACCATGCCATCCCGGTCTGCAACACTGCGAAATACAGACTGCACCGTCAGCCTCGTCCTCTCCCCCGGCAACGCCTCAAAAATTGCCGTCTCCAACACGACATGCCCCCTCTCCGGCAACCCCTCGAACTCGAATGTCCTGATGATCCTCTCCGGCGCCGCCACCTCATGCGTGACCCCATGAAATCCATACTCATTCCCTTTTTGATCTACATGGATAAATCTCCAGTAATCCCCCTCGCCGGACGCCATGACGTCGATCTTCAAGGTCATATCACAAGGCCCCAACCACTTCGTCAATAGATCAGGGTCGGTAAACGCTTTGAACACCAGCTCCCGTGGCGCTTCAAATTCCCTGATGATAAAAAGTTCCTGCTTGCCTGATTCGGCTACGACCTTTGTCTGGTTCTTGCTTGCCATAGTTGTAAGTTTTTAGTTGTTTATTTTCTTTTTCGTGTCTTCCCTTTCATCTCATCAAGGAGATCATCCAGCCGGCTGAACTGCCTGTCCCATAGCTGCCGGTACCTTTCTATCCATTGCGAAACCTCATTCAGCTGGCCAAGCCTCGCTTCACAATGCCTTTCCCTCCCCTGCTTTTTTATAATGATGAGCCCACACTCGGTAAGGATCTTGATATGCTGCGAAATAGCAGGCCTGCTGACATCGAAATTCTCCGCAATGGCATTCAGGTTCAAAGGCTGATAGGCTATCAGGTTGATGATCTCCCTCCGCGTTGGATCCGCTATCGCCTGAAATACATCTCTTCTCGTTTGCATGATATATTATGTAAGTATTTGCTTACGAATTTAAGCGTAAGTATTTACTTACGCAAACTTATTTCCAAAATTCCCTGTCCAATTTTTGCTTTCTCATTTGATATAGGGGTGTACACCCATTACAAAAACAAGTAAATCATTCAAAATGAGAAAGTTAGTAATTTTCAATTTTACCACCCTTAATGGTTATTTCGAAGGCCCCGGCAGGGACATCAGCTGGCCAAGACAAGGAGAAGAGGAAAGTAGATTTGCCGCCGAATCGGTAGGACAAGGAGGCGTTCTGCTCTTTGGCCGCGTCACATTTGAACATATGGCAGCCTACTGGCCCACTCCCCTTGCGCAACAGCAGTCCCCCGCCGTCGCAGAGGGTATGAACAAGGCAGAGAAGATCGTATTCTCCCGGACATTGAAAAAGACAGACTGGGAAAACACCCGCATCATCCATGAAGATCTTGCTACCGCCGTCCGCGGGTTGAAACAAACCCCGGGAAAAGACATGTGCGTGCTGGGCAGCGGCACCATCATCACCCAGCTGGCAGACGCCGGCCTTATCGACGAATACCAGTTCATGGTCAATCCCGTGGCATTGGGCAACGGAACTCCGACATTTAAAGGGCTGCAACACAAGCTCGATCTGCAGCTGGTATCGAGCCGGATATTTAAAAGCGGAGTTATCTTACTTTCGTATAAACCTTTATAAAAAAATGCTATGGAAGAATACTTGATACTCATGCGCCTTGACAACATGATGAGAGAAGCACCGCCCTCCCCGGAACAGGTACAGGTGTATATGCAAAGGTACCAGGACTGGGTAGGCGGCATCGCCGCTCAAAATAAGTTTGTAGGAGGTACCGCCCTGTCCATGGAAGGGAAGGTGATCAAACCAAACGATGTCATCACCGACGGACCCTTTGCGGAAATAAAAGAGTGGCTGGCGGGTTTCATCACCATCAGGGCAAAAGACTTCGACGAGGCCGTGAGCCTGGCAAGACTTTGCCCAATCCTGAAAGGCGAAGGCAACAGCGTGGAAGTAAGAAAACTATCAGGCAGGCATAATGGATGACACAAAGCTGATACCCCATTTATTCAGAACAGAGTACCGGAAAATAGTTTCGGTGCTCTGTAAATATTTTGGGTTGGGCGGCATCGAAAATGCAGAGGACATCGCCAGCGAGACATTCCTCACCGCCGCACAGTCCTGGGGGCTCGACGGCATCCCTGCCAACCCCACGGCCTGGCTATACAGCGTGGCAAAGAACAAAGCAAAAAATCACCTACAGCGTCATCACCTTTTCCAGGAAAAGATCACACCTGCATTAGATACCGATGCCTCCGTCTCGCATCCCGGCGAAGTGGATCTTTCTCCTTCCAACATCATCGACAGCCAGCTCCAGATGATGTTCACCATCTGCCACCCATCCATCTCGGGGGAAGCACAGATCGGCCTCGCTCTTCGTATCCTTTGCGGCTTTGGCATCGAAGAGATAGCAGACGCCTTCCTCACCAATAAGGAGACCATCAACAAGCGGTTGTTCCGCGCAAAACAGCAGCTGAGGGAGGGGAAAATAAAGATCGGGCTCCCGGCCCCTTCGGAGATAGAGTCCAGACTATCTTCCGTGCTGACCACCATCTACCTGTTGTTCAATGAAGGCTACTATTCCATCAGCCGGGATAAACCTCTCCATAAAGAGCTTTGCCTGGAAGCCATGCGGCTGTGCGCTATGCTCATTGAGAACAAAGAGACCGACCAGCCGCAGGTAAATGCCCTGCTCTCGCTGATGTGCTTCCACGCCTCCCGCTTTGACGCCCGCCTGGACGGCAGCGGACAGATCATCCTGTACGAAGACCAGGACACCAGCCGCTGGAATACAGACTTCATCAGCAAAGGAGGATATTTCCTGAAATGCGCCGCGGCAGGCGACACTCTGTCCAGGTACCACCTGGAAGCAGGCATCGCATACTGGAGCACCCAACGGACCGATACAAAGGAAAAATGGAAGAATATATTGCAATTCTACAACCTGCTGCTGCAAATGGAATATTCCCCCATCGCAGCGCTGAACAGGACCTACGCTCTTTCAAAAGTCTACGGAAAGCCAGCCGCCATCCTCGAAGCCGAAAAACTGGACCTTACGGATAATCATTTTTATTTTGCCCTGCTGGGTGAGCTGTACACATCCATCGATGACGATACAGCCGGAATAAATTTTCAGAAAGCTTATTCCCTCGCAAAAACCCAGGCCGACAAACAGGCCGTGCAAAAGAAAATAGACAGGCTTGCCGGCAAACAGGTTCAATAGCCCGGATTTTGTGCCAGGTTCGGGTCCAGCGCAATCTGCGTAGCAGGTATGGGCCACACCTCGTTCTTGCCGGATATGAATCCCTGCGGTCCGAAAACCTGGGCCCCTCGCCCCTGGCGGATGACATCCCACCAACGGTCCTGCTCCATCGCCAGTTCTACATGCCTTTCATGCCAGATGGCGCTGCGCAAAAGGTCCTGGGCGGTGACGGTGACAGGAGGCAGCACAGCCGCATTACCATGACGGGCCCTGGCCCTTATCATCTCGACATCTGCAAGGGCAGTGGAAGGGTCCCCCAGTTCATTGGCTGCTTCTGCATGCATCAGCAATACCTCTCCGTACCGCAGAATGATGATATCCTTCGGATCATCGCCCAGCCCGCAGGCTGAATAATCTCCAGCACCTATGTAAGCCTTTTTATTATAGTGGGGATTGACCACATCTTTTGGCACTACCCATCCATCGTACAACGTATCTCCGGGATTGATCACGGTGGCTTTCAGCCGGGGATCACCCGTTTCAAAGGAATCTATCAGCTGCCGGGAAGGATTATTGAACCCCCACCCCGGCGCATCGGGAGCACGGGGCAGCTGCACCTGCGCATACTGAGTACCCGAGCCGCAGGTAGTCCCCGCACCGCTTTGCACTTCGAAAATGGACTCTTCGGAATTCTTCGCCGCCTGGGTGAACAGCTTGCCGAAATCAGGATACAGCGAATATTGTCCCGAGCCGGTAACACTGTCTGTCAGCTCTTTCACCCGGTCCCATTTCTTTTCATACATGGATACCTTGGCCAGCAAGGTTTGAGCCGCGCCCTTGGTCGCACGGCCAAGATCGGCAGGCGAATAATCGCTCTTCAATGGCAGATAAGCATCCGCAAAATTGAGATCGTCCTCTATAAGGGCAAAGACGGCTGCCGCCGATGCTCTGGGCGCCTGAACATTATTCTGCAGCGTGTCCCCAAGTATCAACGGCACACCGCCAAATGCACGGACAAGGTTGAAATAAAAATAAGCCCGAAGGAACTTTGCCTCCGCCACCAGGCGGTTCTTCAGACCTGTGTTCAGCCCCTTGACATCGGGCACATTATTGATGACCAGGTTTGCCCTGTTGATACCTACATATTGACCACCCCAATATCCATCCAGCAGGATGGAAGCACCCTGCGACGTAGGGGTTACGCTATAGCTCTTTAATTCCAGGAAAAAGGAAGCATCCGTCGGCAGGCTGCCCTTATCCGCCTCATCACTGGAGATCTCCGACACGCCAAGCCAGGGAAATACATGTACATTATACGAACGCAGCTGTCCATAGACACCATTCGTGGCCTGCACCGCCGTCGCCGAATCGGGGATACCGATGATATTTGCCTGCGGCTCCTTGTTCACAAACCCATGCGTGCAGGAAATGACCATGGGCAGTCCCAAAATTATGATCCATCTGTTCGTTTTCATCGTCCTCTTTTTTAAAAACATTAGAATCCAAGGGTAACACCTAAATTATAAGTCGCATGCACAGGATAAGTGCTCAGGTCCACACCCATGTTCAGCGCCTGCCCATTGGCAGCCGGCGTGATCGTTCCATTGGAAGTCTGGGCAAACCCATTGGCCAGCGGGTTCGGGGCCACACCCGTCACTTCCGGATTGAACCCATGATAGCCAAATATGGTCACCAGGTTCTGCGAATTGGCGAAGATCCGGAAAGTCGTAAATCCCCACTTTTTAGCCATGGGCAGATAATAACCCAGCTGCAGGTTCCTTATCCGGAAATAGCTGCCGGACTCGACAAAAAAGCTGGAAGGAAAGGCATAGCTGTCGCTGCCGTTGAGCGCAGCCGGATAGCTGTTGGAAGTCCCCTGCCCATGCCATCGGTGCGTGAACTGATCTGCATCGAAATTAAATCCGGCCAGACGTACGCTCCGGTTGCCGTTGTATATCTTGTTTCCCAGCACGCCCTGCATGTCGATGGACAGATCCCATTCTTTCCAGGAAAAGTTCGTATTGACGCCATAGGTAAACTTCGGAATGGACGATCCGAGATTGACACGGTCTTTGTTATCGATGACGCCGTCCTTATTCATATCCTGGTAGATAAGGTCCCCCACCTGCGCGGCGCTGGTATGGGCCATGCCGGCCAATTGATCAGCTGTCTGGAATACCCCGATCACCTTATATCCATAGAAGGACCCGATGGGTAACCCGCGCCGGGTAATGGTGGCAAGATATCCATTGCCAAGACTTCCCCCCGGAATGGAATCGCCGTTCTGCACAT
>DASZVM010000066.1:0-1722 GCA_035547295.1 Puia sp.
CGTAGCGCGCGTCGTCGAGATTGAGTTCCCGGGTATTAGGATCCATCACGACATTTTCTAGAACGGTTCCGAAGCGCTGTGTGGTAGCAAAAATCTCCGGTTCGGCTTCCTGGGACAGTTTGATGACCTTGGCATAACAGCCGCCTTCGAAATTGAATACATTATCATCCGTCCAGCCGTGCTCGTCATCCCCGATGAGCTTGCGATGAGTATCAGCGCTCAGCGTGGTCTTGCCGGTGCCGCTAAGACCAAAGAAGATGGC
Source organism: Puia sp. (assembly GCA_035547295.1). Taxonomy (GTDB): domain Bacteria; phylum Bacteroidota; class Bacteroidia; order Chitinophagales; family Chitinophagaceae; genus Puia. The sequence continues at coordinate 263 of DASZVM010000066.1, forward strand.
AGTATCCCCTTCTTTTCCCCTGTTGGCGGAGCAATGCATGCTGAGGATGCCTTTTTCTTTTGGAAGCAGGTAGTTCAGGATGGTAAATACAGCCTTTTTTGTCTCGCCGGTATAGCCTGTGCCGGCAATAAGGATCATCCTGTGCCGGAAAGAAACCACTACGGCATTGTGCTGGCGGGTACCGCAGGCAGAAGCATCGAGCCTTAGTCCCGGCGCCGAAAGGATCTGCCAGTCGGCATGGAAATTTTCCAGCTCATCCTCCGTGGGGCGAAGGAACATATTGTATGCAAAAAGATTGGTAGCAGGAGTTTCGGTTACGACCCGGATATTCAGACGGTGACGGGGATCGGCGCATACATAGCAGTCACGCACCCAAAGCTCGGGTTGACGGTTGAGATACGCCGTGATACAAGCCTGGATGATGTCAAAGTATTTCGCGTCCATCGGCTGGTTGAAATCATTCCAATGGATGGTGTCTGCCGTTATACTGTCCCTGACGATATACCTGTCCCTGGGGCTGCGCCCCGTGAATTCACCCGTACGTACCACCAGGGCGCCCGTATCATTGAGGACCCCTTCGTTCCTGCGGAGCACATCCTGCACCAGCTCATCCGGCGGCAGCTGATAGTGAATGTTGCCGGAAAGCTTCAAACCAATTTGAGACAACCTGTCCCTGGGAATAGAAATAGTAGTGGGAACTGACATGACAGCGATCGTTTGTTTTAGCAAAGATAGATTTTAATTTTTCTAATACAAGCCGGATAAAGCCTGTTAAATTTGATAAAATCAAAATTTTAAAACTATTATTTGAATATATTATGGCTAACGATCGTTAGTTTGGAGGGTTTTTGCTAAACAAGGCTGATTGGTAAATTCATTCGATAATTTAACGATCTTGCTTCCCCAATAGAATTTTTAAGATCATGAAGTATTTTCCCCAGCGGCCGGAGCTTTTTATTGCCAACAGGGGCCGGTATGTCAAAGAGATGTTACCCGGCTCCATAGCTGTTTTTGTAAGTAATGACGAGATGCCTTCCAATGGGGACGCCCATTATCCTTTTCGGCAGAACAGCAATCTTTTTTGGTTATCGGGCATCTGGCAGGAGGATAGCATGGTGATCCTTTTCCCGGACCATCCGGAAGCCCGCTACAGGGAAGTGCTGGTGCTGGTAAGACCCAATGAGATGAAGGAAAAATGGGACGGCAGGAGACTGCGGGCCGAGGAAGCCAGGGCCATATCCGGCATACAGACCATATTGTGGCAGGATACGGCGGACCCGCTGCTGCAGCAATGGATACACCTGGCAGAGAATATCTATCTCAGCAGCAATGAGAATGACCGCAAGTCGGGACCAGGTCTTACGAGGGAGTACCGTTTTATAACGGAGATGCGGCAGCGGTATCCGCTGCACAGGTACCTTCGAAGCGCTCCTATCATGAAGAAGCTGCGTGCCTTGAAG
>DASZVM010000067.1:0-4601 GCA_035547295.1 Puia sp.
TGGGTTTGTCGTTGTGATAGGCGAACCATACGATCTTCTCGTCCATGAGGGGCTTCATTCTCCTGAACAGGCTCATCACCTGATCTTTTTTCATTTCCTTTAATCCCCCATGGCCTGCGTATGCACCATTATAAATGGCAACAAAATCATCAGCGTATTTCTCCAGCCTTTTCTTTTCGATCATCCGGGCGCTGAAGGCCGGGTCCGCGGTAAGGGCCGCATGCCGCTGTATCAACTTGGCGTTTAATGGTTTTTTGGGGTCAAGGCCAAAGCAAAGCTGGTAAAAGAAAGGTTTAAAGCCATAATTTTCCAACAGGTGCTGGTAATAGGGAGGATTGAAGTTCATACCATAAGGGGGTTCTTCAAAGCCTTCGATGAGACATCCCCACCATTTATCCCGTTCTCCAAAATTGATGGGGCCGTCCATGGCTTCCATCCCTTTTTGGGTAAGCCAATGCCGGGCTACATCGAGGAGGGTATCCGCCGCCGCCTGATTATTGATACAGTCGAAAAAGCCGACACCCCCGACGGGAACATCGTCTCCTTTATTCTTATATTTTTTGTTTACAAAAGCCGCTATGCGGCCGATGAGCCGGCCGTCATCGTCCTTCAGTACCCACCGGGCGCATCCCCCATGCCGGAACGCCTTGTTCTTAACGGGATTGAAGACTTCCCGTATCTCGGCGTCGATGGGACGGATATAGCCTGGAACTGTGCGGTTCAATTCTACATTTACCCGTATGAAATCCTGTTCAAGTTCGGGGGTATTGACAGATAGTAATTGCATAATAGGAGTGCAAATTTAACCCTTGACAGCAAACTTTTGCTTTGCTGATAAACTTCAAACAGTTTTTGGACTTTCCGGTTCAGGCCCGTACTTTTGCAGCCAAAATTAAAAGTCTCTAATATATGGCTAGTACCGGTAAGATTAAGCAAATCATCGGCGCTGTTATCGATGTGCAGTTTGAAGGGAAACTTCCCGAAATATATAATGCATTGGAACTGAAACGTTCCAATGGTGAAACACTTGTGCTGGAAGTTCAGCAGCACCTGGGTGAGGACAGCGTACGTTGCATTGCTATGGACGGTACAGAAGGCCTGGTTCGCGGTTTGCCCGTTACAGACACGGGGGCTGCTATCGCCATGCCCACAGGGGAAGGCATCAAAGGACGTCTTTTCAATGTGACGGGAGATCCCATCGATGGACTTCCTGCCGTCTCAAAAGCAAATGGCCGTCCTATCCACAGCAAACCCCCTGCCTTCGAGAACCTGAGCACCAGCACGGAAGTGTTGTTCACCGGTATTAAAGTTATCGATCTGATCGAGCCCTATGCAAAGGGTGGTAAGATCGGCCTGTTTGGTGGTGCGGGTGTAGGTAAGACCGTACTTATCCAGGAACTGATCAATAACATCGCCAAAGCATATTCCGGTCTTTCCGTATTTGCCGGCGTTGGCGAACGTACCCGTGAAGGGAATGACCTGATGCGTGAAATGATCGAAGCCGGTATCATGAAATACGGCGAAGACTTCAAACATAGCATGGAACATGGCGGATGGGACCTGAATAAGGTGAACCTGAAAGAGCTCTCCGACTCCAAGGCCACTTTTGTGTTCGGTCAGATGAACGAACCTCCCGGCGCACGTGCCCGTGTGGCCCTTAGCGGACTGACCATCGCTGAGTACTATCGTGATGGAGATGGCAAGGGACAGGGACGTGACATCCTCTTCTTCGTGGACAATATCTTCCGCTTTACGCAGGCAGGTTCCGAAGTGTCCGCATTGCTTGGCCGTATGCCCTCTGCGGTGGGTTATCAGCCGACGCTTGCGACGGAGATGGGACTTATGCAGGAAAGGATCACTTCTACCAAGAATGGCTCCATCACTTCCGTACAGGCGGTGTATGTACCTGCGGATGACCTTACCGACCCTGCTCCTGCAACGACCTTTGCTCACCTGGATGCTACGACGGTACTTAGCCGTAAGATCGCCGACCTTGGTATCTATCCTGCGGTGGATCCCCTGGATTCCACATCGCGTATCCTTACGCCGATGATCGTTGGGGACGCTCACTACAACTGCGCCAACAGGGTTAAGCTGATCCTGCAGCGTTATAAGGAATTGCAGGATATCATCGCGATCCTTGGTCTGGATGAATTGAGCGACGAAGATAAAATGACGGTTGCTCGTGCGCGTAAGGTGCAGCGTTTCCTCTCTCAGCCCTTCCATGTGGCTGAGCAGTTCACCGGTCTGAAGGGTGTGCTGGTACCCATCGACGAGACGATCCGTGGTTTCAACATGATCATGGACGGCGAAGTGGATGAATATCCCGAAGCGGCCTTTAACCTCGTTGGTAACATCGACGATGCTATCGAAAAAGGCAAGAAGCTGCTGGCACAGGCTCAAGGTTAACCGGACAATAAAACAACAACATGAATCTCGAAATATTGACACCCGAAAAGAAATTGTTCAGCGGCGATGTGTACGGCGTACAGCTGCCGGGCGTGACAGGTTTGTTCGAAGTGCTGGAGAGACATGCGCCCCTGGTGAGCGCGTTGAAGACAGGCAGGGTGAAAGTATTGAAGGATAAAAATAATCACCTGGCTTATTTTACGATCCAGAGCGGTTTTGTGGAAGTGATCCATAACAAGGTCACCGTGCTGGTGGAAGGCGCAGTACCTGTCGAGACAAAATAATCAGCGACCGGCTTAGGTCCATCACCCGAAGAAACAAAATGTTAGTTACCCTCCGGCTTTTGCCGGGGGGATTTTTTTTAACCTCATTTTAAGGACTGTTAGGCCTCTGTTAAAGCCCCTGCCCCTCTTAAACCAGGGCATCCCTTTTGCGTCTATATGGGCGTAAACGTTAATCATAATTTAAAAACTCATCAGCAGTATGAAAAAGATTGGATGGTTAACAGGTGGAGCGTTGCTGACGATCATGGCCTTTGGAAGCTGTCGGAAAGATCCCCTGAATAACCTTACTAACGACGAGTCGCGTATCTATATCTCCAATTATGACACGACCGCGAATTTTTCCAGCTATGCAACTTTCAGCATCACGGATTCGGTGGACGTCATCCAGGACAATCAGTTAGCCGGCAGGGATAGATCCGCGTTCGATTCTACCGTGATCGATGCCATCGGAAAGACCCTGCAGCAAAGAGGATATCAGCAAGTGAGCCGGGAGTCTTCGCCTGATATGGCGGTGAATGTCTCAAGAGTATATAATACGTCGACGGGCGTCTTCAGCTATGGCGACTACTGGGATTACTATGGCGGCTACTGGGATCCCTATTACTGGGGTTATCCGGGTTATGGGTTCTATCCTCCGTATTATGGGGTAGGCGTCTACTCTATTACATCCGGCGGCCTGGAGATCGACGTCCTCGATCTGAAGAATGCCTCCACCAATGGCAATAAGATAAAAGCCATCTGGACGGGACTGGCCAGGGGGGAACAGGTATTCCATGCGGCCAATGCGGCGCCTGAAGTACAGGCATTGTTCGATCAATCAGCTTACTTTAAACATTAATCATCATTGTACAAACAGCAAGGAGGTGTCAAATGCGTACAATATTAAAATATAGCGGCATGGCAGCTATCGTTGTCCTGCTGGCCTGTCCCGCCCTGCACGCGCAGGATCGGCTGGAGATAAGCGGAGGATATAACGTCAATATCCCCACCGGCTCTTTTAAGGATTATATTACCCATCCCGGGTACAAAGGTTTTACGGTTGGCCTGGCCTATCCTGTCAACGATCAGCTAAGGGTAGGGCTCAGCTTCGGATATAACGACTTTTATCAAAAATATCCCCGTCAGGTGTATGACGACGGGAAAGGGAATGCCATCTCCGCCGTGGTAAGCAATTCAGTGCAGCAGCTGCCTGTGCTTCTGACCGCCAACTATACGCTGGTGAAGAAAGGGTTTATCCGGCCTTATGTCGGCGCGGGTGCGGGCGCCGACTTCGCCACCGTGGACCAGTACCTGGGAGAGTTTGATGATCCGCATACCAGGATCAAATGGGCATTGAAAGGAGAAGCAGGTTTCTATATCCCGTTGAGCAGCTATTCATCGACGGCTATAAAGATCGGCGGCAGCTATAATTATATGCCCTACAACAGCGATGGGATAAAGAACCTGGATACATGGGGCATCGAGGCGGGGATAAGGTTCCCCATCCATTAACGAATTGATTTGATCCATACTCTTACGGCCGGGCTCCCATCAGGGGCCCGGTTTTTTTTGGGCTAGTTCAACTGCGGATCGATGGGGAAATTGATCATGATCTCATAGTCCCCGCCCAGGTGGCGCAGGGCATCCTTCCATATCTCATCCGGTTTTTTATGGAATACCAATTTTCGGCTGGCCTGCACCGTAAGCCAGGACTTTTCCTTCAACTCGTCGTCCAGCTGCCCGCTGCCCCAGCCGGAATAGCCAATGTAAAAGCGGATCTTGCTTACATCGACCTCCCCTGAGCGGATCAGGTCGATAGCCGTCTCGAAGCTGCCGCCCCAGAAGACGCCATCGATGATCTCATAGCCGCCGCTGATCTTGTCAGGGTATTGGTGAAGGAAGTGGATCGTATCCATTTGTACAGGTCCA
>DASZVM010000068.1:0-5239 GCA_035547295.1 Puia sp.
AGCACCATCTGCGCAGTCACTGCCTGGGGATAGGGATTTACAAGCCCCGTTGAAGCAATGCCATGGTCGCCCGCAAATACGACAATATGAGATGAGTTCAGCCGGGGATGGGCTGTGCCCTGTATCAGCCCTATCTGCAGCGCCAGGTCTTCCAGCCGGCCCAGGGCGCCTGCCGGCTTGGTTTTGTTGTCAATGCGGTCCTGTAATGTTTGCCGCAGTCCGGTGGATGTCTTAATGATCGAGGTCACAGAAATAAAATTTTGCAGGACCTTCCGGCCCTTTATACTCTTTATAAATAATCTCTCCTTTTTCAAAAAGGACAGGATGTTTGAAAATGGGACCTTCAAAAACAAAGGAATGATACTCTCCATTCTCTCCGCACGGATCTACATCCGCCGGCAGGTCTTCCAGGAAAGTCTCATCGATGATCCTGCCGCAGAAGCTTTTGTCCAGCCATCGTGTATTTACGCATACGACAATGGCTTTAAATCCCTTTTCCAGGAATTCCCGCATCAGCGCCCCGGAAGGGATCTTCCATAACGGGAAGATACAGGTCATGTCCATGCTTTCCAACTTTTCCTCTCTGTAGCGTCTCAGGTCCTCCAAAAAGATGTCCCCAAAGATAGCATGCGTGCAGCCCCTTTTTTTCAGCAAACGTACTTTTTCCTCCATGGCTCCTTCGTATTCGTCCATGCCCGGCTGTTCGGGCAGCTCGATGGTCTGCAGGGGAAGACCGATAGATGCTGCCTGGGCCTCCATCAGGTGTCTGCGTACGCCATGCATGGATACCCTGTCGTGCGTAGCGTTGAAGCTGGTAAGCAGGCTGTCTACCTTATAGACAGGGTCTTCCAGTATCCTGCACAAGGCGAGGGCAGCGTCCTTCCCGCCGCTCCAGTTCATATAAGCTTTAATGCTCATGGCTGTTTTTTATTGTGAGCGGGATACCGCTCACCATCAAGAAGACTGTCCCTGCCTTTGCTGCAATATATTGGTTCATCCAGCCCTGCAGGTCAGTAAATCTCCTGCCCATCTCCGTCTCAGCGTGCACGCCCATGCCTATCTCATTGCTGACGATCAGGAGCCGGGCATCCTGCAGGCACAGCGCATCTATCTCTTTCCGGCAGGCTTTCAGGCAGGCAGCGACATCATACTGCAGATCGATAAAAAAATTGGTCAGCCACAGGGTGATGCAATCGATGACGACCACTTTTCCTCCCAGGTCCAGGCGGCTGAGATATTTTTCCTCTTCCACGGAGGTCCATCGATGGTCTCTCTCCTGCTGATGACGGCGGACACGCTGTCTGAAATCATCGTCAAACTGACGGGCCGTTGCCACATATACAGGATTGCTGCTCCATTGCAGCGCCAGCTCCTGGGCATGACGGCTTTTACCGCTGCGGGCGCCTCCTGTGATAAAGACGAGACGGGATGACGGGTTATCTTCCTTCATTCGAAAAATATTTTTCCCTGAACAAAGTATGCCGTTGCTGCAATTCGTCCAGGCATTTGCGGCAAAGACAATCCTGGTATCTACCCTCTATGAAGCTCCGTTCTTCAGGTGACAGCCTGACGCCATAACACTGGCATTGCGTGATGTCTCCCACCTTGCATTCGAATACGGCCTGACAGCGGGGGCAATATTTTGTTTCATGCTTACACATGCTGCAGGAGTTTATCTGCGATCCGGCGATATTTGGATCGTAATCTTCCCGGTATGCTGAATATCCCGGGATGAAAAAGGGCAGCCAGCAGCTCGATACCATCTGTCAGGGTGCCGGGGCCCGGCTGCGTGAACAGGTCGTAATCCGCCAGGAATACTTTTCCGTTCTTTACGGCCTGCAGATCGTGCCAGCCCTGTTTGGATTGCAACAGGTGCAGTTCTTCCGCAGCGCGATCTGTGTGGAACCCGCAGGGTGCAATGACCAGCACTTCCGGGTCATAGCGGACGATCTTTTCCCATGGCGTGACAATACTGTCCCCTGCCGGGTTCGAGAGCATGTCGATGCCGCCGGCATAAGCTACCTGGTAAGGTATCCAGTGTCCGCAGTTGTAGACGGGCTCTATCCATTCCATGAGCATGACCCTCCTGTGGGGCGCTTTATGACGACGCAATTCATCCGTGATATGATCGATGCGCTGCTGCAGACCTGCAAGATGACGATAAGCCGCTTCCTCCCGACCCAGCGCAGCAGCAATGCGTACCGCTGTTTGAAAGACATCCTCCAGGCTGGAAGGCGTCAGGGGGATCAATTCCGGCATTCTTTCCAGGCGTGCAATGGCCGCAGCGGTGCATACCGTATCTATCTGGCAAACGTCGCAGACATCCTGTGTGAAGATGATGTCAGGGGCAATGGACTGCAACAGCTCTTCCTCTACATAATAGAGGCTTTTTCCCTGCGCTTTCGAGGCGGAGAATATCCTGTCGATCTCTTCGCTGCTGTAATTTTTTCCTTCCAGCACACAACGTACCAGCACGTGTTTGCCCGCTGCTTCCGGAGGGCATTCGAAGGTTACTCCATGCAGGAGGTCCTGCAGACCCATGTCATAGATCATTTTAGTGGCCGCGGGAAGGAAGGAACAAGCTTTCATGATCATAATTTAATACGTACACCTGCTGTCAGGTTAGCCCCTTGCACGTTGTACCCATACACTTCATAATAATCGGTTTTATTGAGAATATTCTTTACATCGAAGAAGATGCTGAGATCATTCCCGGGGATCTGGTACTCCGCATAGGCGTTCCATAGCGCATATTTACCCAGTATCACGGTGGATTTATTATAATTAGCGTCGTAGGCATAGTCGAAACGTTGGCCTGTCACCTGGAGGGATGAGCTGACGAATAACCCTTTGAAGGGACGGACACCGGCAGAGAACTGCAAGCTGTTCTTTGGCCTCAGCTGCAGACCGCTGAAGGTGGTGTCCTTATTTGGCAGCTTCTGGGTGGTCTCGCCGGTGACGTAAGTATAGGAAGCCTTTAAGGTGAGCGTGTTGCCGAGGGTATAGCTAAATTCCGCTTCCACGCCATGGTCATGTTGTTTGTCGCGGTTGACGTAGATAGTCCTGTTCAGACCTGCGTCGTACACATAGGTGATCATGTTCTTTACCACCCGGTCGAAATAATCCGCCGACAGGGAGAGCTTTTCATTCAGCAGGAATACCTGGGCGCCGCCTTCGATGGTATGAGATCTTTCGGGTGTAAGGTCCGGGTTGGCGTTGTAAGGTCCATACAGCTCGTTGACGGAAGGAGCCCTGAACCCGGAAGACACGTTGACAAATACCTTTAGCGTCCTGTTCACCAGGTAAGAGGGATTAAAACTATAAGTGGAGTTATTCCCGTATTTATTGTCATGGTTATACCGGCCACCCAATTCAACATTCAGCCCCTTATACTTATAGAAGAGGGACGCGTAGGGGCTGATGATATTGTTCACCGTATCCGGCCTGACGAGGGTATAGGCCTGGTAGGCGATGCCTCCTACCAGCTGAAGGCTTTCTGAAAAACGGTGCGTGACAAAAGCTTCTGCATGGTGAAACCGCCCCAGGAAGGCGCTGGGGAAGCTGCCTCCGAAGCTGCGTTGCGTATAATCGTATCCGTAATTAGCGTAGATAGTGCCCTTGTTGTACTTCAGGTGAGCGGTAAGCCCTGTGTTCACCAGCGACGCCGTATAGGGATCGTGACCGCCATAGAAAGCGCCGGCGGAGGAAAAGCTGCCTTTGTATTCGGAATAGCGGAAATAGGGTGATATCTTCAGGTTGTCGTTTACGTTAAACCCTGTACGGGCCTGGAAGGCCTGCATGTTATATCCGTTCTTTGGGAAATTACCCTTACCGCTGGTGTCTTTGGTCTCGGATATTCCGTCCGTGTTCAAGTATTGATAATTCAGATCATATTCGAATATTTTTCCCTTGCGTCCGAAATCCGCTCCGCCTTTGAGGGTTTTATAAGCGCCATAGGAAAGAGTGCCGGTGCCTGTCGTTTGTTCGGATTCCGCTTTGCGGGTGATGATATTGATGACGCCGGCCACGGCATTGGAGCCATAGAGGACGGACTGGCTGCCTTTCAGGATCTCTATTCTATCAATTGTGTTGAGCGGGATCAGGCGGATGTCGTACTGACCGCCTAACTGGGATGGGTCACTCAACGGGACGCCATCCAGCAGGATCAATGTGTATTTGTCCGAGGCGCCCCTGAAAAAAATGCTTTTGTCCTTACCCGGATTGCTGTTGGCGCCGTTGACGATGATGCCTGTCTGTTCGTTCAGCACCTGGGCGAGGTCTTTTCCGACGCTGTGATCGATGTCCTGGCGGGTGACAACGGTGACGATCTTGCCTGTCTCGCTTAGTTTTTTGGGGGATTTGGTGGCGGTGATCACTACCTGGTCCAATTGTTTTGTTACGGTGGAGTCTGTTGCCTGCTGGGCAATAAGTTCGCTGCTGCCGGCTGCCGACAGCATGAGAAGCCATAAATGTTTTTTACTCATTACAGTTGTGTTTTTAGCCTTTCACCCGAAAGCCTTGAATGATGAATTGATCCGGCAGGTCTTCTGGCTCGTGCTTTCACCGGCTGACCTTCCCGCCCGTGTGGACAGTGGTTTGAAGTTTGCCGGAATGGAGATGGCACTTACAGCTACGGGGATAGCGCCGGATTTTCACCGGACTTCCCTTTTAATGATCCGCCAGGTGGCGGATCAACCGTATCGGTGTAAAGGTAGGAAGCGGAGAGGTAATGAGAAAATTTAAAAAATTTGTCGTGGAAATGTTGAGTAGTTTTGCTGCCCTTTATAAACCGGTTCTTATGAAGTATGAGGTATATTCAGGCATTGTAGCGTCTGAAGATTTTAGTCAATTTGATTTTATTAGTCTTGGTAAAAAGGGGGCTATTCGTAAAAGAGTCACTTTTACTATGACAGAGATTGAAAATGTCTACAATCTGGTTTTAGGAGATGTGGGAGAAGATGGCGAGATCGACGACCTTACGGTGAGTGACAATGGCGACCGTAATAAAGTGCTGGCCACTGTTGAGGATATTGCGACATCCTATACTACGAGGTATCCGAACAGGTGGATACTTTTTCAAGGAAGCACGGAGAGCAGGACACGACTTTACCGTATGGCGATCGGGCTGCACCTGGAAGAGTTGTCGGTCAAATTCGAGATTTGTACTTTTGTGGGCGAAGAATTGGTTCCTTTTTGTAAGAATATGAAAGTTAATGGATTTGTGATTAAGGGAAAAAAT
>DASZVM010000069.1:0-3332 GCA_035547295.1 Puia sp.
GCAGGGGGGTATTGGCTTTATCACCGGGACATGCATCTGCCACCGGCAGTCTCGCCCCCGTTGGCAGGGCTGACCGTGAAGGCTTCCGGCAGATCGGCACTTGAGTGTATCAATAAGGGGAACGTTCCCCAACGTGTCCACCTGGTAGATGGCAGCCTGATCATACTTGGCGGGAACAGCAGCTTGCATTATGAGAAGTTTTTGCAAAAGGATAAAAGGGAAGTATACCTGGACGGAGAAGCGTTCTTCGACATTGCAGCCGACGCAGCGCGGCCTTTCTATGTGCATACCAGGGGGGTGCTGACCCGGGTGCTGGGTACCAGCTTCCGCATTATCGCCAGGAAGGAAGACAAAAAGACCATCGTAGCCGTAAGGGCGGGTAAGGTTGTCGTATGCGCCGAACATCCCGGGTTTACGAACAGCGTTCCGGAATATATTCTGCAGGCCAACCAGGAGGTCGTATTCGATACGGGTCTGCGGGCTACCGGGAAAATGCCTGTCACCGACACCGGTCTTGTCGCAAAACCGGACCTGCCTGAAGAGAGCTTAAGTTTTTCGGATGTGCCGGTCAGCACTGTTTTTCGCAAGCTGTCCGACATTTATTCCGTGAAGATCGTCTATGACGAACAGCAGCTCAGCAAATGCCTGATCACCGTCTCGCTGGATGCTCTATCCTTCGAAGAAAAACTGGCCCTCGTGTGCAAAGTATTGGGGGTGCAGTACCGGGAAGAAGACTATCAGATAGTCATTGAAGGGAAAGGCTGCCAGTAGGGAGGGATCTTGCCACCTATATATTAATGCAAAACCCACCCAATTTATGACCAAAACTGCAAAATGTAAGCAGCTCATCTTTTTTGCTATGCGGGTAACCTTATTAAATACTTTTATAGCAATCTGTTTTATGAGCGTATCCCTTGCCAATGGAGCCAATGGCCAGGAGATACTGGACAAGAAGATATCTCTCTCCGTCGACAGGCAAGGCATCCGGAATATCCTTTCACAGATAGAGAAAAAAGCCGGCGTCCGGTTTGCCTACATGTCTGAAACGATCTCGTCGGGGAATGAAAGGATCTCCTTCGAAGCCAATAACGAAAAGCTGGGGGATATCCTCCGCCGTATCCTGAAGCCGATGGACGTATCTTTCGAGGTGTCCGGCAGACAGATCATTCTCCGCCATATCGGGGTTTCCTTAACTGGCACAGCGGAGCCTATCGACAATTATTTCAGGAAGATCTCCGGAACTGTACGCTCTGCCAAGGACGGCGTTCCTGTGGAAGGGGCCAGTGTGACAGTGAAAGGTTCCGGCAGGGGGACGGCTACCACGGCGGATGGTTATTTCACTATCGATGCCGTGGACGGTGATGTATTGTCGATCTCTGCCGTGGGCTATACTACGGCCGAGGTCACCGTAGGTGCTTCCTCCGCATATACGATCCAGCTGCAGGTCAGCGACAAGGGTATGAATGAGGTCGTGGTGACGGCATTAGGCATTTCCAAGCAGAAGCGGCAACTGGGCTTCTCTGTCACTGAAGTGAAAGGGGCCGTGCTTTCCGTGACCAATGAGGTAAACCCGATCAACGCGCTCCAGGGGAGGGTTGCGGGCGTGCAGATAGATGCCGGCGGCGCCGGAGGGTTATTCAGCAATTCCAGGATCGTCATCCGGGGGAATTCCACGCTGGGTCGAAACAACCAGCCCATTTTTGTCATTGACGGCGTTATCATGGACAATGATATCTTCAGCGGGACGGGCCGCGACTTCGGCAACGATATCAAGGACCTCAATATGGATAATTTCGAAAGCGTCTCCATCCTCAAGGGCTCTGCTGCCGCGGCCCTTTATGGGACGCGGGCGATCAATGGGGTCGTCCTGATCACCACCAAGAAAGGTCGTCAGCGCAAGGGCATCGGCGTCACCGTGAATGAGACCGTAAATATCGCCGATCCGTATGCCGGTCCTGATTTTCAGAATGAGTATGGCGGCGGCTCGGTAGGCGCTTTTTTTACGGACAACAGGGATCCGAACTATCCCTCCAATGCCGGTTGGACAACAAAAATATTTCCCACCGACCCCGTTACCGGGAAGCCTTACATCGACCGGCAGATCAACCGGGAGCTAGAGAACTGGGGGCCGAAAATGACGGGCCAGGCTGTGACCAATTATGATGGAACGCCGACTACTTATTCTCCCCAGCCAAACAATTTCCTCCAGGCTTTCCAGACGGGCTTCGGCACCAATACGAATGTGGCCATGGACGGCGGCACGGACAAATCCACTTTCCGACTGTCCTACAATCATAACCAGGCTTATGGGGTAGTGCCGAACAATACTATGAATAAAAACGCCTTCGACCTTCGGGTGACGCATGCCTTCTCGGATGCCGTCAGCCTGGATGCCAGTGTATCCTATACGGATTTCTATGGAAAGAACCCTCCCCGTCTTGGCGGCCTCGATGCATTCGGCTCCAACAACTTCGGGAAACTCTTCTCCTGGATGATCCCCCGCAACTACAATACGGACTATTGGATGCAGCGATCGAAATACACCAGTATCCTGGGCGGCGTTCCTGATCCGACGAACCCCAACGAGCCCAATAAAGTTCCCGAGGCAAAATTCTGGTTTACTTTATTCAACGACAACTATGAGCAAAGGGAGCAGATGATACGGGGAAGAGTGGCCCTGACCGTCAAGCTCAGCTCATGGGCCAAGCTTGTCCTGGAAGCCAACCTAAACAATATCTATACTCGCAATGAGAACAGCGAATTGGGTGAAAGCCTCAATTTTGCCGGCGGTCAGTATGAAGTAGATTTCAGAACCAAGAATTCCGCTTTTTTCAAATCCATGGTCATGGTGACGAAGGACATCACCAAGGACCTTACTTTTTCCGGGTATATCGGCGCAGAAAGACAGCAGTATAAGACTTATTATGACAGCAGCCGTACGGATGGCGGATTAAGCTACCCCGGGAATTTCTTCCTTGCGAATTCCGTCAATACGCCGATTACCAGCGCCGGCATCCTCAACAGGAAGATCCTGCAGTCCCTCTATGCCAGCGCGGACCTGGGCTATAAGGATATGCTGTTCCTGCAGGCCACCTGGAGAGGGGATTATTCTTCCGCGCTTGCGTATTCGGACGGGTCGGGCAGCTTCTTCTACAATTATCCCGCCGTCAGCCTGTCATGGATCTTTTCCGAGACCTTCAAAAACCTTCCTTCATGGATCAGCTTTGGCAAATTACGAGGCAATATAGCCGCCCTGGGCAGTGATACGGATCCTTTCACCCTTAACCCGGGGTTTGTTTTCAGCGGTTACAGTAATGCCAATGGCTACAACC
>DASZVM010000070.1:0-9071 GCA_035547295.1 Puia sp.
AAATTAGCAGGATGTTCACTCTCAAATACTAGTCCAAGATTATATTGCAAGGCTGACAAACTAGAATTTTAGGAGCTATTAGGAACGCCTGGCTGGAAACCAGTTTTAATCAAAATATACGTGGTTCGTCGAATGCTTACTCTGCCTCGGACTACCTATTGAGGTTAAGGGCGGAACAAGTAGAAAACAATATTAGGCTTAAAAGAACATTTTCGAAACTAAAGAAGAAGTTGAGAGATAGATGGTCATTTAAGGTATTTTTTGTACTATATGAATATATTCCATTTTGGCAAACAGCTTAATATTGGCGATATAGACATATTTTATTCGTTCATATTGGCAATTAGAATAATAATTGGAACCGAAAGTTTAGACTTTGAAATTGATACAGTAGGAAGGCTTCCAAGGTCCATAAGAAGAAAAATAGACCTGATGACAGACTGGCAAATGAGTTTTATTATCGGGCATGAGTATGCACATCATTATTTAGGACATCTGGAAAATTCCGGCATTTTAAACTCTAACGACAGAGTTTCATACATAAAAAGCAATTCCGAGTATTATACCTATCATCAGAACTGCGAATTTGAAGCCGACTCCCACTCAATTTCAGAATATTACAATTACACTCAGAATAGGGAGAATTTGATAGATGGTGCGTTCCTATTTTTTCTATTTCTTGATATGTACGATAGAATTGAGGATTATTTATTTCCTAAAATATTCCCATCCCGAACCCATCCGAAACCATTAGAAAGACTATGGGCTTTACGAAGGACAATAGATAATAAGCTTGGATTAACGACCGAGCAACTCAAAAGTATTATCAATAGCAACAACAACTTTCTCGATGGATTCTTACGAGATTTCCTTCCATACAATGTCGAGACAATTGAAATGATTGGATCGGTTTATTTACCGAGCTATAAGAAAAAGATGTTAATCGATAGGCTTGATATTTAACAAGAGAAATTGTCCTACCTCGGCCAAAACCACGAGATCCACGTCTTCGCATCCGTAGCCAGCACCATGTCATAGCTTTTATCGCCCGTCTGCACAAAATAGTAGCCCGCCGTATTGTACAGTGTCTGCTCCGACAGATCTACAGGACCTCCCGGTGGCGTCGGATTCCCGGTGGGTTTCCCTAATTCATGAAAAAAGGCCTTCCCACCCGAAAACGTAGGCTTTCCGGGCGCCGTCCCATAGCTGTTCAGGTATAGAGAAGTGGCATCCGCCGTAACAGGTATAAAGAGATCCGCAGGATTGGTGAAATAGTCAGACCAGTAAATGTATACATAATAATTCTTCCCGCCATCGACCAGGTCTCTCACGTCAAATGCATCGTCCACGCCGTTGACATGGAACCCATCCCAGGAACCCCAGAAATAACCGTTGGCTGCAGAGTAGTTCCACCATCTCGCGGGAGCGCCCGCATCCGCAATTACAGGCGTAGTCGCACCGACGATCTGCCCCTGCTGCCCGTTGACAGTGACGGCAAAGAGGGTAAAGGAGCCGTTCCAGCTGATATTGTCGACGGATGTAATGGTCGTGCTGCCATTCACGATAGGCGTAATAAGAGCCACACCCGTGCCTGTGAAATAATAGCTGCTTGTCTGTGTCTGTAAATTCCCCGACCCGTCCTTCCAGGTGAAGGTGATCGTCCTGTTGTCCAGATCGACCCGTATGTCATAGCTCACGCCGCCGAAAGTAAGCCGTTTGAAATAGTTCAATATCTTATTCAGATTGCCCAGCCCGATCATATTGTTCTTGGTCTTGCCCTGCAGATAATCATCGCGTTGTGCCTGGGTGGCTTTTATCAGGATCCCGCTGGCGCCGTTCAGGTTACCCGTCAGCCGGATAGAGTCTGCGGTCTCCGCGGGTACCGTACTGTCGGCAAAGGAAAATTCAAAATCCGTCCCCCAGCCATAGCCGGTGCCAAACGGGCTCTTCGAAATATTGGGATCAGGGTCGCAGGGCACATGGAGATAGCTATAGGTATCGAAGATCAATGCCGGTCTCGTCAGCGCCTTGATACGGTAACCCGAGGTCTTGGGCGTTCCTGTCATCGACGTATCAAAATCCGAAAGCATCATTACATTGTTGCTATCGACAAATTGCATATAATATCCCAATACGATCTTGGGCCCTGTCTGGCTTACCCCCTGGTTATAGGCAATGCCCGTGGTGCTTTCCACAAAGATCCAGCCATACGGCGCGCTCAGCAGTATCTTCTGATAGGTGGCCAATGCTTCGGTTATGCGTTGATCCGCCGTTTTGCCGCCGACCGTATCGTCGTATGTTTTTTTACAACCGGCACCTGTGACCATCACCGCGAGGATATATATGATTACTCTTTTCATTTGCATCGATTTAAGCAATTTTATTGCAGATAGTTCACAAAGGCCGTACGGCATTTAGCCCGCAGGGCATAGAAATCTATCTTCCACACCCTTTGGAAATAATCCACCACGACGGCTTCTTTTTGTTTTATGGCATCATAGCCCGGAGACCCCGGACCGCCTGTCTGGGTCAGCAAGGCCTCGTATTCGTCATATCCGCCGCTGGGTCCCCCTTCACCGCCGGACAGCATGGTGCTGATCATTTCCACAAAGTCCTCGTCAGGCGCGGCCTGGGCATAGGAGGTGATAAAACCCAGCTGCCGGGCTTCCGCGTCGGTGATATTGTACCAGTTGCCCGTATATCCCGTTGAAATGGTCTTAAAGGACACGGGATAAAGCACGTTCTGGTGAAGGATATGTCCGAATTCGTGGTGCATGGTATGCATCATTTGCTTGAATGCGTTGGAGTCAGCCTTTTTCCGGCTGAAATAGTTCACTTCATATAAGAGCATGGCCGTACCTCCTTCAGCCTGTCCAAGGAACCGGGCGCCGTTGGGCAGGTATTCCGCGCTGCCGGCCATTTCCAATGACTTGGGAAGATAGCGCCGTAAAAAAGAGGCGCTCCCTGTCTGCTGGTTGTAAGGGGCATACGCCACGTTCAGCAGCGCTTTCAGCACGGGCACTACCTTGGAAGCATCGGGCGGGGTAATGTCGCTGGGGAAATCCAGCTGACCGGGGAGCCATTTATAATAGACGGCCACGTTATAAGGCACCGTCAGGCTGTCGTAGATGAATTTATCAACGGAATCCTGCGTCCACGTGTCGCCCCCCAGTCCCGGAGGAGGGGTGGTAAGAGGCGTGAACTTTTCCTTCTTACAGGCCACCATGCCGGCTAACAGGCAGATGCACAGTAACAAGAAGATATTTCGCATCGGTGTCATTTTATTCAAAGTTTTTATCGTTCAACGTTTTGACTTTATGGTGGTTTACCTTGGGTTCAGCTCCAATCCGGCGGCCACGGCTTCCGGAGGCAGCTGTAATACCCTTCTTTTGTCGTTATAGGGTATGGAATCGATAGGTATCGAAAAATCGGATCCGCTGAACCTGTATATCGTAAACCCGAGCCGGATAAGATCGAACCATCTCAACCCTTCCTGCATGTATGAGAATCGTTTGAAGTCCAGCGCGGTTTCCACCAGGGCGATGGCCGCATTGGATGTCTGGTAAAAGTTCATCGCTTTTGTCGTGTTGACATTGTGGGTGGCGGGGTTGTAGTTCTTGATGTTCCTGCTTACCCATGCGTTCAGATCAGCCAGGGCCGCAGTGGTATTGTTCGTCCACGCATAAGCTTCCGCCCTGTTCAGCAGCACTTCTTCCATGCTGAATAAAGGCATCAGGCCGTATCTTCCTCCGTTGCTGTTATAGGGACTCCATTTAGGGAAATTGAACACCTGCGGCGTAGCGCCATAGGTGATCATGCCCAGGTCGCCGCCGGTGACGTTCGGGCCGCTGATGATATTGAAATTGATACCCTGGCCATACCCATATCTGTACTGGTAATAGTTGTCGAAATAATTGCTTTGAGCTTCCTGCAAAAGAATATTGGCGTTCTCCGAAGAGGAGACGTACTTGACCGTCAACTGCTGGTACTGGAGGTTGGCATAGTCGGACGCCGTGTTACGGATCAGGGTGGCAGGATTGGAAGAGCCAAAGACGGCCGTCGCATGGCTGATCACCTGGGCAAAATCCTGTTTGAACATATAGAACCTCGTGGCAAAAGCGTGGGCGGCCTGTACTGTAAAGTGGAATTTTGGCGCCGTTCCATAGATCTTATCCTGGATAAGGGCCAGACCCCGGGTCAGGTCGCTTTCTATATTGTTGAACACCGACTGGACGGTGCCTCTCGTGTATTGCTGGAATACAGAGGTCTGTGGTTGTGTCACATAGGGGATGCCCGGGTCGCTGGCTGCCGTGGTGGGATCATAAGGTTTGGCAAAAAGACATACCAGCATAAAATGGGCATATGCCCGGCATACCAGCGCCTCGCCTTTCTGGGCCGCATAAAGGGCGGAGTCGGGGCCATTGCAATAGGTCAGCGCCTGATTTGCGACGGCGATGGCCTTGTAGCAGGAGTCCCAATAAGCAATGGGTGAATCGAATTTTATGCTGGTGACGTCTTCAAACCGGTAAGCTTGTGAATTGATCTGGTAGGATTCCGGATCGGCTGTCGCAGGTGCGCTGCCTTTGTCTTCCGCATTGTCGCTCATCGGCTCGGTGAAAGACATATACACCGCGTGAGGATAGGCGGATGTCAGCAGTTGCGTCACCTGGTCTACATTGGTGATGACCGTCCTGTTGTCAGGCAGCTTATCCAGCTGTTTGTTACAGCCGGCGATACAGACACCAAGTAGTATAGGATACCATATTCTTTTCATAATATTTTTATTAAAGCCCGAGTTTTAATGAAAAAGTGACCTGTTTGTTCACCGGCAGCGCTACCCCGCCCGTGGTAAAGAATTCGGGGTCCTGTCCATGCAGACGGCTGTCGGAATAGATCAGCCATAGGTTGTTCCCCGTTACCGAGACGGAGCCATTCCTCAACCCTATCCTTGTCATGAGCGCAGACGGTATCTGGTAAGCAAAGGTCACTGCTTTCAGCCGGACAAATCCGCCGTCGGCTACCCTGTCGCTGGAATAGTTATAATTATTGTAAGGGAATGCAGACTGTGCCTGTAAAAGATAGCCGGCCTGCTGGAACATGGCGATAGCAGGGATATTGGTCAGCTTTCCATCACCGGGCAGCTCCCATCTTCTATTGAACTCATTGGGCAGCGCGTCCAGATCCGAATAGTACGTGCCATAGACGGGCCGGAGCCGCACCTTGTTGCCGGCCTGATAGGTTATCAGGACGTTCAGGGAAAACTCCTTATAACGGAAATTGTTTGACCAGCCGCCTGTGATGGTCGGGTCGGCAGGACCTTCGTACTTCAGGTATTGAGTATTCAGGCTCAGGAGGTTTACCCGGGGGCTTACAACACCGCTGTCATTGGTGAACAGCGGATAGCCCAGGATGGGGTCCAATCCCCTGTTGGCAAGAGAGAACAGGCCGCGGACAGGATACCCAAGGTTCGGCCCCCCGCCTTCTGCTACCAATGACCAGAGATTGATGGTGCTCTTCAGGTTGGTGATCTTTGTGACATTCCACCCGAAGTTGAGCGTGCTGCTGATGCTGAAATCTTTGGCAGCTACGATCTTGCCTGTAATGGATATGTCCAGGCCATGGGATGCCATGTCGGCATAGTTGGCATACTGGTTCACTTCTCCCCCGATGCCGGCTGTTCGTACAAGGCCGATGAGGTCAAAGCTTCTGCGGCGGTACCAGTCCACGGTGAGACCCAGCCGCTCATTCAGAAAACCCGCGTCCACGCCTACGTTAAGCTCATATTTCTTTTCCCAGGTGAGGTCCTTATTCTGCAGGTCCTGGATATTGATGGCGGTCTGCTGATCCACCTGGTATTGTCTGTTGGTGACCTGGGATTTTAAGATCGTGGTGCTGTTGATAGCATTGCCTACGCCGGCATTCAGACCGTAGCTGGATTTGAGCATCAGGTGGCTGACCGTGTTGCCCACATCCTCCATAAATTTCTCCTGGTCGATGTTCCATACGCCTGCCACCGCCCAGGTAGGCAGCCAGCGGGCCCGGGTGGAGTTCCCCATCCTGTTGGAGCCGTCATACCGCACGTTACCCATGATCGTGTATTTGTTGGCATAGGTATACTGCGCATTGGCAAAGAACGCCGATGTCCGCTCGTATTCATAGAACATGCCGTAATAAGTGTCGTTGCTCTCGCTCATCTTCTTGAAGAAAAGATAATTGACGAACGGCGTACCGCCCGTATTGTACTGATAGCCCACGCCTACATTATTGGCGTTCTGCCTGTCGATGCTCCGGTATTCCTGTCCTATGAACGCCGTGACCTGGTGCAGCTTGTCGTCAAAGCTCTGGGCATAGCTGATCGAGTTGCGGAAGGTATAGTTGGACATGGTCCTGTCAAACCGCTTGTAAAAACCGCCGTAAGGCAGCACGGACACCGCCTGGTTGAATGGCAGGGTCGGGTCCTGGTACAACCGGGGGTTGGATGCATTGAGGATCGTGTTATACCCCGGCTGATTGGGATCGCCTACACGGTAGGCATTGGCTTCGTTGGCATTATCCAGTATGTCGTGCTCCTCGGTGGTCTTGACATAACGAAGGGCGCCGGTGAATTCATAGGTGATATGAGGGGTGATCTTATAGGTCAGCCTGCCCTGCAGCCTTCCGTCCAGCAGGTTCAATTTGGTATAATTATTCTGCAGCTCGTAGAGGATATTGAAGGGCGCATAGTCCTTGGTCGCATAGTTATAGGAGCCATCGTCATTATAGGCGGGCAGGGTCCGGGAAGTGTTCAATGCATAGCTGAACGGATTGATATCGAAGTCCCTCGAATAGGCCCCTACGAGAGGATCCGAATTCCTGTTCTCCGTCCCGGCAGTCCTTTGCTGGCGCATGTTGCCATTCACTGTATAATCAAAGGACAATTTATTGTTCAGGACATAATTCTGCTTCAGGGTGAGTATATAGCTTTTTACATTGTCGGCGACGCTCCATCCGGGGTCGTAGAAAAAGCTGGTGGAGAGATAGGTTTGTGCCTTGTCGCTGCCCGAAGAGACGCTCAGGGTATGCTGCTGGTTGACGGAATTCCGGAAGAGGAGCCTGAACCAGTCCGTATTGACATTGGCGTATTTCATCAGCCATGCCTGTCTGCCCTGGGCGGTATTCTCGACGGCGAAATGATCGTTGGCATCCGGGGTTTGCAGCAGCTTGGCCAGCTCCCCATACACACCCGAGCTGGAAGCATTCACCAGCTGGGGATAAACGAGGAGCCCTTTCCTCTCCAGCTCGGCATTCACCGACATCTGGTCCGCTGAGTTCATAATGTCAAAAGTAGTATAGGATGGCCTGAGCTGCAGACCGAAATTCCCTGTATAGTTAATGGCCGGCGCGCCGGCTTTCCCTTTTTTGGTAGTGATGACGATGACCCCGTTCATGGCGCGGGCGCCATACAAGGCGGCAGCTGAAGCGTCCTTCAGGATATCGAAGGTCTCGATGTCATTGATGTTCAGTCCGGCCACGGAGGAGCCTAAAAGGGTGCTGGCATCCCCGCTGGTCAGTTGCTCATTCGACACGTTGACGATGTCTTCCAGCACCACGCCGTCGATGACCCAAAGCGGTTTGTTCTCCCCGTTGATGGAGGTGGCGCCCCGGATACGTATCTTGGGCGCGGCACCAAAAGTGCCGGACACATTCTGTATGGAGACACCGGCCGCACGGCCCTCGAGCATCCTGCTGATGTCATTGACCCCATCCAGCCTGATGCTGTCGGCTTTCACCGTCACTGCCGCCCCGGTGAACTTCTTGCGATCGATCCGTTGGAACCCTGTCACCACCACGTCCTCCAAAGCCGCCACTTTCCGTTTCATATGGGCAGTCAGCTCCGCCCTGCCGTCGACAGCCATTTCTATATCCTCGACATTGACGCCTGTAAAGACAAGGACGGCCCCTGCCGGGACGTTGTTGATCGTCAGGTCCCCGGTGGCATTGGTGACATATTTTCTCGGCGTCCCCTTTACCTGGACGGTGATCCCGGCAAGCGGCTGCCCCGCCTCATCGGCAACATGAACTTTTACAGGCTGGCCGGGCGACTGGCCCGCCACATGCAGACAGAACGCAAATAAAAGAAGTACGGTTGCTCTGACAGTTCTCATACGCTGACAGCAAGTTTTGATGATTGAATGATCTCTTACAAAACAAAGAAAGGCGACCTCCTTAGAAGGCGCCTGTGCTTTCTCCGCTGCATAACCTTATTGCAGATGGTAATATTTTTTTACTTCCTCGTAATTCCTGAAATCGATGTTCGGCAGGCCCCGTCTGTCGCCGGAGGCACCGGTGCTGTTGGTGCTGACGTTGCTGATAAGGATACGTACGAGCCTGAGAGCCTGATACACCTCACCAGGTCCGGAGGTCCTGGTTATAAAAAAGGCGCAGGAGTCCGCGGGGGTCGTATTATCGACATATCCGTAAGTCATATTATACGAGCTTTCATTGTCAAAGCCGACGCCGGGTATGGGAGTCCAGAAGGCATGAACGTCATCTACGACCGTGAACCAATAGGCAAACCAGGCGGCTTTATCAGCCGTATCGTTACCCACCGGCACAAGCAGACCCAGATAATTACTGTCCGGCGCGGACTTCGTCATGTCGATGCCCGTAAAATTGTCATTGGCGTCGGTGGGGGCATAAATATATTGCATGACATTGGCATTGCCATCCTGGCCGGTGGGTCCTTGCAAACCCTGTGTGCCCGCTGGTCCTGCCGGGCCCGCGGGTCCTGCCGGTCCTGCAGGTCCGGTATCGCCTTTTTTACAGGAAATAACACTTACCATAGCGAGAGTGACAGCGAAAACAGCCACCAACCGGGATATACTTTTCATGATTATTCTCATTTTAGCAGTGAATAACTGGATGGGCAATGAATTTAAGGAAATTTATTCACATAGCGCCTCCCTCTGTCAATTTTTAGCTGTTATGCAAAAGGTTGATCGATGGAAGGACTGGGCTCCGAAAACCACCGGGGACCATTCCCGGTCATATATGCGCAGTCTTCCAGGCGTATCCCAAATTCTCCATAAATG
>DASZVM010000071.1:0-11251 GCA_035547295.1 Puia sp.
AGACCGTACAATGGTGGAAGAAGCAATGGCCGCGAAGATCATGGCCACAGGCAAACTGATGGGCCGCTATGGGACACCCGAGGCGGTCCGGGCCTCGTCACGGCGCAAGATATTCTCCCGATGGGGCCGTTCTCACCGGACCGGCAACAATGTCCCTGGAAAATATAGATATCCGCAGCCTGGTAGAAGACAAGTGCCTTTAGGAATACCGGCGCTCACCATGCTTCGCGTATTCCATACCGGGTAAACATAGAACGAAGGTAAATTCTCCCAGGCCGCTTAAACCAAAAGACCCGCTCATCCGTTACGATCTGTAGCGCTCCTTTTTGACCGGTAAACAACACTCACACACAACAAAAACGGAGAAAAATGAAGATTAAAACATTTTTGCCGGCATTTATGGTCGTTGTTTTCCTGGTTCCGGCTTGCACATATGCACAATGGAAGACAGGCGCCTTTGGCGGGATCAGCATCCCCAACCTGACAGCGGGAGGCTCTCAGAACAATCCCCTGAATACAGGGTACAGCTCCAGGTTGGGTGCGGATTTCGGCGTATCCGGCAGCTACCGCTTCTCTCCATTATTCTCATTGGAGGCCCGGGTGGAATACGCAGCAGAAGGCGGAAAGAAGAATGGGTTTCAGGCCCTGACGACTCCGGACGAGGTGGCTCAGTATTTTCAATCCCAGGGAATGACCGCACCTCCCTATCTCTATGCCGATTATAAGAGCACTGCCAGGCTTAATTACTTGTTGATCCCTGTATTGGCCAACCTGGGCTGGGACCTGGGGCATCGATCCCCCTGGCGGTTTTATATAGACGCAGGGCCCTATCTCGGATTCCTCCTTTCTGCCAAACAGGTCACCAGCGGCAACAGTCCCTTGTATGCAGATCCGGGAAAGACGCAGGAGATACCCGGTGGCCCGCAGTCCTTTGATGCATCCTCCGATATAAAGGACCAGCTTCATAAGACCAACTTTGGAATAGACGGCGACATTGGGTTTTCCTACGGTTTTGGACAGGCGAGACAACATAGTCTCTTTGTTCAGGCTGGCGGCAACTACGGGTTCCTCAATATTCAGAAGGGTACCGACAACGGGAAGAACCATGTAGGTGCCGCTGTTGCAAACCTGGGCTACGCATATGCCTTTAAATAAATTGTTAATTAACCAACGGGCAACCTCCCCGATTTTTCCCCGTATCTATCTTCCGGATAGGTATGTATTTATCAAGACTTCTGCAAAAAAAGCCCTTTTTTACGATCGCTCTCGTCCTGGCCGTTCAGGCTGTCATCGGGCAGGTGCAGATCAGCGGGACCGTATATGATAAAAGCCTGCAATATGCCATGCGGGGCGTAAGTGTCATGAGCGCTTCCGGTGCCGGCACGATGACGGATTCCCTGGGACATTATCATATCAGGCTGCCCGCCGGTGATTCCATTTATTTTTCTTACCTGGGAAGGGCCACCATGAAATTCCCGATAAAGGACATCCCTGCCGGCTATCCCTTTGATATGAGCCTGGAGATAACGGTCGATTCATTGCCCGCCGCATTTGTACAGTCCAGTAACTACCGGCTGGACTCGCTGGAGAACCGGAAAGAATATCAAAAGATATTCGACTATGGGGCTAATTATTTCGGGGATGCAAGTCCCGGCGGAAGAGGGGGCGTCGGCATCGGTCTCGACATGGATATGCTATTCGACGGAAAAAAGAACCGCCGCATGGAGGCCTTCCGGGACAGGCTGCAATGGGAGGAAAAAGAAAAATATGTAGACCACCGCTTTACAAAGGCCATCGTGAAAAGGATCACCGGGCTCGAATCTCCCGCCCTGGATACTTTCATGCGGCAATATCGCCCCAGCTATGATTTTATCCTCAGCTGCGGGACGGATTACGAATTCTACAAGTATATTTTGGAGTGGGGCCAGTTCTTCGAAAAGGATTGGAAGGCGACCCATCATGATTGAGAACGCTGTCCCCATTTGTAAAGTAAAGGATGACGAAAGCCAAAGTTTATGATTAAAGCTTCACAAACCCCTGCGTATACTGAAACGCCCCCTGTACATCCACTACCTTTAGAAAATAGTGACCGCTATTGAGCCCCGCAATGCTGAAAGACTGCTGACTCGTTCCCGCGGAAAGCTGCACCCGGCTGGTCGATACCATCACACCGGAGGTATTGTACACCTGCACGATAACGCTCCCCGCCTTTTCACTGGTAATGCTATAATTCAGCGTAGCCACGGCCGGATTCGGATATACCTGCATGCCGCCGCTATCACCGGTAGAAGTATTATTCAGGACGATCGTCTTGGAATAATAAACCGCGTTATCAAGGTCTACATGCCTGATCCGGTAATAATTATTCCCGACAGCCATAGACTGATCCATATACTGATAAGTATAAGCCATCTGCGAATTCTTCGAACTCACCCTCCCGATGGAATCAAAGTCGATCCCATTGACGGAACGTTCCACCACAAAATACCGCCCATTCGTTTCTTTTTGAGAGACCCAGGTCAGCTGACCATTGTTACTGACCACAGACCCCGTAAAGCTCGTGATATCCACAGGCAGGGGGATCTGGACAGATACCGCCTTTGAATAGCTTGCCACCGTACAAGAACCATTGGAAACAGCTACGCTTACAGTTTTTGATCCCGTCGTCGCCCACGATACGGATGGGTTTGCACTGTGAGATGAACCAGGGCTGCCGCCGCCGGAAAAAGACCAGTTATAAGAAACCCCGCTGGCAGGGACATTGCTCAGGGAATAGCTGTTAGCGACAGATACCGCAGAGCTCGAAGGTCCTGATATGGAGATCGGACTGGCAGCAGGAGGCGTCAGCTCGACGTCCCAGATCAGTACACCATAGGTGGTGGTATTATTATACGACGAAAATTGAATATTTATCTTTTTATCCGAAGAATTCGCAGGTACCGCGATATCGAATGATAATGCATAGGCAGTCCAGGTAGTATTGCTATACAGCCGCGTTACGTTCAGATAGCTCGTATTCGTATTGCTGCCTGTCACCTTTATACGCATGCCGGCAATGGTAGGGGTCGGGCTCTGCGTTCTGCGGCTGGCATAGTAAGTCAGGGTATACGTAAGTCCGGGGAGTATGCATACTTCCTGGTTGATGGTCCGCTCCTTATCCAGCTCCGTAACATAGAGGCTGGAAGAAGGTCCCCCGTAAACGGTTGAGGGATTGATCTCCAAACTTGAGCTGGTGCTCCACCCCGTGGATGACCCGCCGGCGAAATCGGAGTTCGTAACCAGGTTCTGCGCATGGAGAACCGTGATGCCAGTCAGCTGCAAAATTACAGCAAGTAACAGGCTGTTTAAACAGGGTGTAGATTTTGTAATCATACGGTTTGGATTCTATACAAAATATCAGCAAAACCAGGCCAAACTGATTTGTGCTGATTCTGAGATGCTAACACATCTTAGTTTTTATATTTTCTTCCGGGGCCGGGATAAAATTCTTTAAAAGGGAATTTTTCATAGAATAAGGTCACATTAATGAAAAATTAGGCCCAAATTAGGGTTAACGTTAATCTCGCAAATATAATTTTGAGCATTAGCATATATCTCCATTAAAATCTCTTACATGAGACGATCGTTTGTTTTTTTCATACTTATTTTACAGATTATCAGTTCATTCGCACAGCAGACAGGGAATGTTTTACCCGCGACCCAAAGGACCGTCATCAATAATAAATGGGATGACCGGGCGGTTATATCCGGTAAGGGCGTCCATCCTGCCGGACAGTACATATTGTGGTACCGCCAGCCGGCAAAAATATGGGAGGAAGCGCTGCCCATCGGTAATGGAAGGTTGGGAGCAATGGTGTTCGGCGGAGTGGCCGACGAGCGGATCCAGCTGAACGAAAGCTCCCTATGGGACGGCTACCCCATGGATGCAGACAATCCCCGCGCCTTGCAGGCATTACCGGAAGTCAGACGGTTGTTGTTTGAGAACAAGAATAATGAAGCCGTCGCCCTTGCCTCAAAAACCATGTTGGGAACCCCTTCGAGGATCAAACCCTATCAATCCCTGGGGGAGCTTTGGATAGAAACGCCGTTGACCCATGCCGAAAACTATGTACGCAGTCTGGATCTGTCGACCGCTATCGCCGGCGTTTCATATACGTCGGACAGTACCGTCTATACCAGCGAAAGTTTTGCGTCCGTCCCCGACCAGGTAATGGTCGTCCATATGACGGCCGGTGAAAAAAAGAAGATAAGCTTTAAGCTTACCCTCCGTCGTCAGCAGGATGCCGGATGTGTCCCGGGCGCCAATGATAAGAATAGCCTCGTATTAAAAGGAAGATTGCCCATTAAGGACTCCACCGGAACCCCCAGGGGTATCCGCTTTGCCGCCAAAGTAAAAGCCATTGCCAGGGACGGGTCGGTCACCGTCGATGGCGCCACCCTGACGGTCACGGGAGCTACCGAAGTGACACTTTACATAGCCGGCGCAACCTCCTATCCCGGTCTGAAGAATCTCGCCAAAGGCATCGAAACATCGAACCTGGATCCCGAAAAGACATGCAGCGAGTCCATCAGACATGCATCCGCCAGATCATACCAGCAGCTGAAAGCCGATCATATAGCCGCTCACCGGAAATTATTCAACCGTGTGAGTATCCAACTGCCCCCGGCAGAAAAAGAAGACAGCCTGCCGACAGATGAATTGCTTCAAAAAGCCAAAGAGACAGGAAGTCTTTCTCCGCGCCTGATCGAAAACTATTTCCAATTCGGCCGCTATCTGCTCATCAGCTCCTCAAGACCCGGCAACCTGCCCGCCAACCTGCAAGGGCTCTGGGCCTGGCAGATGAACCCACCGTGGAATGCCGACTTTCATACCAATATCAACGTGCAGATGAATTACTGGCCCGCCGAGATCACCAATCTCTCCGAACTGCACGAACCCCTGTTCGATCTGGAAGAAGCTCTCGTAAAACCCGGTGAACGCACCGCCGCAAAAATGTATGGCGCAAAAGGATGGGTCGTACATCATCTGACGGACGCATGGGGCTTTACCGCGCCTGCCGATGGACCGCAGGGTATCTGGCCGATGGGCGCCGCATGGCTCGCACGACATCCATGGGAACATTTCTGCTATACAAAGGACACCGCTTTCCTCGCACAGAAAGGCTACCCGCTCATGAAAGGAGCAGCTATGTTCATCCTCGATTTTCTTATAAAAGCGCCCGAAGGGACCGCCTGCCCCGGAAAGCTCGTCACGAATCCGTCTTATTCCCCCGAAAATACCTTTGTCCTTCCCGGCGGCGGCACATCCGTGTTTACCTATGGCGCAACCATGGACCTCGAGATCATCCATGACCTGCTTACCAATTGTATCGATGCTTGCAATATCCTGAAGAGAGACCATGCATTCAAAGAACAATGCCGGGAGACCCTGGACCAGCTTGCCCCCATCCGCATAAGCAGCGCGACGGGACGTATCATGGAATGGGCCGAAGATTATAAAGAGACCGAGCCGCATCACCGGCATACCTCGCATCTATATGCGTTATACCCCGGTAATCAGATTACCGTGGATGGCACGCCTGAATTGGCCGAGGCAGCAAAAAAGACATTGGAGGCAAGGGGCGACGCCGGCACAGGATGGAGCCTTGCGTGGAAGATCAACATGTGGAACAGACTGCACGACGGCGATCATGCATTCAGGCTGCTTACCGTACTGCTGAGCACAAAAACGCTGCCCAACCTGTTTGACAACCATCCGCCATTCCAGATCGATGGTAATTTCGGCGCCACCGCCGCTATTGCTGAAATGTTCCTGCAAAGCCAGCTAAAAGACAAAGAAGGAAACTACATCGTCAACCTCCTGCCTGCATTACCAGCATCGCTGCCCTCCGGGAAAATAAAAGGTTTATGCGCCTCAGGGGGTTTCCAGATCGGCCTGGAATGGAATAATGGACAATTGACCAGCGCTTCGATCCTGTCCAAAAAAGGCGGCGTCCTCCATATACAGCTGGGTAAGGTCTCCAAACAGATCGATACAAAAATGCAGCAGACAATACGGCTGGACGGGAATTTAAACCTTATCCCGTAAGCACCTGGTGCTCTTTTTTATATTCGAATGGCATTTGCGGCCACAGTGGCAGCAGAGGCCGCTGCCAGGCAGGGTAAGTTTTGGGAAATGCACGATGTCATTTTCGGGAATCAAGAGACTTTGGAGAAGGAGGATATCTTACTATTTGCCGGAAGCCTTGGTCTTGACGTCCCTCGCTTTGAAAAAGATATGCAGGAGCAGGCGTTGATCGGGAAGGCGGAAGGGGATTTTGAGAGCGGTATTCGCAGCGGGGTGAACAGGACCCCTACCTTTTTTATCAATGGGAAGAAATATGAAGGTGATTGGAGCGATGGGGGATGTTTATATCCGGTCCTGAATGCCCCAGCGCAGTTTCCTAAGCGACGAAGCAAAAGAAAAGTATATTGGGATCCTTACGCAACGCACCAGGCTGCTGAACTACAGATCAGACAAAAAATGATCTTATGAGAATAATTTTTTATTCCCCTCTTCCTTCAGCCATTTCTTCCTCCTTTCTATTTCCGCGTCGCTCGCCTCATCCGGTACCGCCGACCCCAGCTTCACCACACCACCCGGCACATAGGTCGCGATAATAGTGCCTGTTTTTGAGATCATTGACTCCGTCATTTTCCATTCCTGTGTCGGCGTGCCTTCCTCAAACAATTTTTTCCCTCTACCCAATGTTATCGGATATGTCCAGATATGCAGCACATCCACGAGCTGGTTGGCAAACAATGTCTGCACCAGCCGGCCACTGCCATGTACCAATAGATCAGGTCCGCCCTGTTCTTTCAGCTTTTTCAATTCATTCACCACATCCCGGTTGATCAATATTGAATTCTTCCAGGAAGTATCCACAGGAGTCGTAGCCACCACGTATTTGTTGATGCGATTGAACTTTTCGCCGATCGTATCATTTTGATATGGCCAGTACGCCGCAAATATTTCATATGTGCGACGGCCTAGCAGCAGATCGAAGGGAGTTGACATGATCCTGGCTATCGCATTGTCCGTTAGCTCATCCGGATATCCAAATTGCCAGCCACCCCATTCGAATCCGTTCGTACGATCTTCCTCCGGCCCGCCTGGCGCCTGTAGCACGCCGTCCATCGTCGAAAATGTTACTACAATAATCTTGCGCATATTCTATGTTTTTGTTTACGTAAAACCACCGGGCATCACATACATTTGACAAGGTCCGGTCTGCCGGAGCCTCAGGCCGGCCGATAAGTGTGAACCACAATCCCTCCCGGAAAAGCCTTGGCATCGACTAATTTCAGGTCCAGCGGTTTTACGGCACCATTAAAGATCGCCAGTCCCTCGCCCAGGATCACAGGATGAATCGGTAAAATGTATTCGTCTATAAGCCCCGTCGCTATCAGGTTCCGCATAAATCCGGCGCCTCCGATCGCACAGATCGGTTTCCCCGGCTCGGATTTGAGTCCCCGTATCCCTTCGGCAAGATCACCGTCGAAAACCCGTGCCCCCATCCAGGAAGCCACCGCAGGCGACTGCTCCGCATTGGGTAAATTGATGCCTTTAAATCCTTTTCGAGTAAAGACTGCCTTGGGGATCTCATTCATCGGCGCGGCAAAAGGCCCGGACGCAGTCGGCCAATAGGGACCCATTTCCTCAAACGATTTCCTGCCCATGATGATCAGGCCTGCCTCCCGGATCTGTCCGGCCACCCAGGTCCTCGAAGTCTCATCCGAGCTTTTAAAGATCCAATCATTCTTCCCATTGGGTCCGGCGACAAAACCGTCGAGTGACATCGACATTTTCATTATTAACTTACGCATATTGGCCTATTTAATATTGGTTAAATTTTATTAGTCCTTTACTTTAGCCGGTAATTTAAAAAAACGGTTCCCGTATCATATTTCCTTACTTCAGCAAGCTCCAGATCGGCAAAGTCCGATTCTTCAGGAAAAAGCTTTTTCCCGCCGCCTAACCGGACAGGACACAGCTGGATATGGTATTCATCGATCAGATTTTCCCTCATCAGCGTTTGCGCCAGGGAGATACTCCCCCAAAGCACGATGTTCTTGCCCGGTTGTGCTTTGAGCTTTTTAATTGCATCGATAATGTCGCCGCTGATTACACCGGCATCCAGCCACCTACCCCAGGGAGCCCTGGTAATCGTGTTAGACACGACGAGTTTAGGGAGCTCATTCAGCTTGTCCGCAATCACCTCCTTGTCTGTAGTTGCATCAGGCCAAAAAGCTGCAAACAACTCATAGGTTTTGCGGCCTAAAAGGACAGTGTCCACCGTTTCCAGGAATTTCAGCTGGTCATTGTCCGAATAAGTATTTTGCTCGGGTGTTAAATGGGTAAAAAAATCCAGGCTCCCATTTTTGTCGGCGATATAGCCGTCCAGTGACATCCATTCTTCCAGGATCAGTTTTCGCATAAGTCAAAGATTTTGGTTACTAAAGTAAGCTATCCCCGGACAGGGACACCGGGGGGATAGTGACAAAGAAGGGGGGCGATTGTGCCACAAAACAAAAAGTTACATTATGCCTGTTTCAACTGCAGAAAGACCTTCAAACGGCGATTAGAGGAAGATAATTCATCATCACCGTTGTTGTATCTCTAGGGGAAATATGTCACACCCAAGGTGATTTTTCAGCTAATTGCAATAGCCCTGTCGGTAAACCACTTGCTGTAGTCACGGCCATACTCGCCGCTGTAGTTGATCGTGATTTCGGTGTGTGCGGGTATATCCTGGTAAGCTGAATAGATCATTATTTCCAGTTTCGGGTTCAATACATACAGGGCATTGGGATAGCGGGCATAGTTATATAAGGAGCCAAAGCCCATCACCAGTGAAAGGGTGCTTTCTTCCTTGTTAAGATTAAAGCTGTAGTCTGCCAGTTTGGTATTTTGAAAAACCGGTACATTGCCTGCCGGCACTACTATTACCGGACAAACCTCGATGGTTTGGCCTGCTGCAATAGCCTTATTGCAAAAAACTCCACGGCCTTTTCCTTTTACTTCCTTTATATATAATTTCTTTTGCATGATACTTATTCAGGGAAATAGGCAGGCTTATCATCGTCAGGGCGGCCACTGTAGTTGATAGTAATCTCTTCGCCGGCCATAATCCTTTTATACGCAAAGATCCAGATGATACTTCTTTTATTTGAGAAGGTATAAAAGGCATTGGCCCGTGGCGAATGATTGTAAAACGAGGTGTAGCCAAAGCCGAATGCGGCCGGATAAACAGGGTCGGTCACCAGGAAATAATAATTGAAAAGCGGGCTGTTCCGCAGCATTTCTTTTTCTTCGCCAGATAAAAATACAGCAGGCGCCGCCTCGATCAGTCCACCTCTGCTAATGGCTGTTTTGGCAAATACCCCCCGCCCGTGCAGGGCGCTTTCCTTAACCATGATACCCGTTGGCTGGTATACTTTTTTGTTGCAAAACATAATGCTGGTTAATGCCTCCCGGGCGCCTGTTTTCCTGCTTTTATAGATGCTGGTGCAACTTTTGCGGCTGGCGCATATTGCCGCGAAGGAGCTAAATTTCTTTTGGCTTTGCGACAGTGCTATCGGCAGGCGGTTGCGGTTCGGCTTTCTTCCTGTTCTTTCTTTTGAAGAGGGTATTCAGTTTTTGTTCGGTCTTTCCAATAACCTTGTCGGTTACCGTATCTGAAGTCTTATTTAAGGCTCTATCCACCACTTTGTCGGTTGAACGGTCAACCGAATTTTCGGCTGCGGTCTTGACTTTTGCTTTCAGTGCGCCGAGTACCTGTGCCTGTGCTATACCGCGCCCACACAGGAAGATCAAAAGGACAAAAATTGTTTTTTTCATTGCAGGTTCTTTTCTTGTAAAAGTAGGCGGAGTGTCCAGCCTGGTCAATCGTTAAAAAAGATGATTTTAGCCTATTCCATCAATTTCCTGGATCATCCGGGTCAATTTGGCTGCGCTGAATTATTTTACAAATACTGCAGCAGCAGCAGATGCTCTGCCAAAGGGCAGCCCGTCTGTAAGAACTATTGCTGCTCCGTTTTTCCATAGTCTTATATTTTGGACCTGTCCTGAGATGTCGTACTCAAGCCCGGCTGCATATACATCGTTACCGTTTACAAATACCGATTGGGCCCGGGCATATTTGGTGCCATCGGTAAGAGCTGTTGCTACCCCGTTTTTCCATAGTTTGGCTACTTCTATACCCGAACTATTTGCTTCATACCCTGCAACATACACATCGTTTCCGTTTGCGTATACTGAAAGGGCCTGGGCTTTTGCAGTACCGTCGGTAAGTGCCGTTTCCACCCCGTTTTTCCAAACTTTGGCCACATTTTTTTGGAATGGAGCATATTCATCGCCTGCTACATATGCATCGTTTCCGCTTACATATACCGAAGAAGCCTGACCAAAGTTTGCTTCATTACTTAGGCTTAGTGCTGTACCATTTTTCCATATCTTGGCCACTGGGTGGCTCGAGCTGTTATATTCAAGACCTGCTGCATACACATCGCTTCCGTTTACAAATACTGAAAAAAGATCGGATACTTTGTCTGCATCAACGGTAAGTGACGTTTCCACGCCATTTTTCCAGACTTTGGCTCTATGATTTACAAATCCCGCAACATACACATCGCCTCCGCTTACATATACCGAATAGGCATAAGCATATTGTGTCCCGTCACTAAGATCTTTTTCCACACCATTTTTCCATACTTTGGCAACGCTGTAACCCGAACTGTTTCTTTCAAACCCAGCTACATACACATCGTTTCCGCTTACAAATATCGATTTGAGCTCTGCCCAGTTTGAGGGGATCAAAGTTGCTGCTCCGTTTTTCCAATATTGGGCTACCTGTATCCCTCCCGCTTCTTGTGTAGCGTAGCCAGCCACATATACCGTGGGAGCGGAATTCACAACAATGCTTATCATGGCTTCGGCGCTTGCCCCCATATTATCCGTCGCTACTGCCTTTATCGTGTGTGTGCCTGTTGTTAATACACCCGCTGCAAGCGTAAACTCGAATGGTGGTGTGGTTTTCGGGCTTTCTTTGGCCGCATTGTCCACATAAAGCGCCACCTTTGAAATGGTTCCATCAGTGTCCGAGGCAGCAACAGTGATGGTAATATTATCGTTCGAAGTGAGCGTTGCATTATTTGCCGGCGCAGTAATAATGCAAGAAGGTATTTTGTTTTTTGGGTCATTGTTTACAGG
>DASZVM010000072.1:0-6402 GCA_035547295.1 Puia sp.
AGGGGGATATCGCCGATGCGGTCACTGCCCTGAACAAGACGAGGACCGTCCACGGAAAACTGCCGGCCTCTACTGCGTCCGATGCGGCCACGGCATGGGCTGATTACAAACGGGAGAGAAGAGTGGAACTTACGCTGGAAGGGGATTACTACTGGAGCCTGCTGCGCTGGGGCATGTTTGGCGGCGATGCCAACCATGGGAATGCCCAGGCGGGGGATATACCTGAACTGGATGTCACTCCGACAGTGCTGGACATTTCCCGTGACAGGATGGGGTATGTCATCACCAAGGGTGCTTATTTTTCCCAGAACAACCAGCGTCATTTCGATTACCCCCGCCGGTACCTTTTTCCCATACCGCAGGACCAGATCAATCAGAATGGCAGGCTGCAGCAGAACCAGGGATGGTAATCCTATTTTGTAATCTTTTAAAAAAATATCAGATGTTGAATATAAAGAAAACGGCGGCGTTCATCGGTTGTGCGGTGTGCATATTATTTGCATCCTGTCTGAAGTCAGGGCTGCCCGACTATCCCAAAAACCAGCTGAACTATATCAATAAGGTCTATTTCGAATACAGGTGGGAGGATTCGACCAACATGTACAACGGAAGTCCCGTAGTGGCTTACCAGCGGCTGAACGTGACCCAAACCATCGATTCCGCCCATAGCGCCATCACTCTTCAGGTTTCCGTGCCGCCGGCCAGCGGATCGTTCAATGCCTATCAGCGCAGCCTGGTATCGCCGGATCATCTTTGGTGCAGCCTGGATGTCTCTCCCGCGGCGACGGTTGCCCCTGTCGGCTCCGCCCCTGAGCTGGGTTTCGCCGGGGATTTCACTCAACCCGCCCAGTACAGTGTATCGGCGAATCCCGGCGATGCCAGGATCTGGACGCTGACCATTGCCTCTTTTACCAAATAGACAGGAGGGGCGATCGAAATGATCGCCCCTTATTAAAATTACCAGACCATGTTTACTCGTAGCATATATCATCGGGGAAGGCTGCTTTTTTTGTTCATGATGACGGTGCATATGCTGCCGGCACAGGATATCCCTTATACAGCGGCCCGTAATCCCTGGAACGATACGCTTGGCAATCATCGCGTCGTGCTGCAGGTGAGTGGAAGCCCGGACGTGGTGTATGCCGCGATCCCATGGCGGCGGCGGGACCTCCGGCCGGAAAGCAAAGCTGTGATCATTACCGACACGAATGGTGTCCGGATAAAGGAGCAACTGATCCTTCGCAATACCCGGGAATGGGGCCGTATGATCTTCCGGCCTGTCAGCGGCGCGGGAAAATATTACGTATACTATTTGCCGTACAAGGGAGAAAAAGGTATGGGCTATTTCAAGGGCGACTATACGCCGCCATACCCGGATGCGGATAGCGTATGGGTGAACGTTCATCGGCCGAAGGGGGAGAGTGATAATGGTCTGCCGCATGCGAAGATCCTTTCGATGGAAGCGCGGACGGCATTCGACAGCTTTTTTCCCATGGAAGTGATCGCCACGGAAGAAGAAACAAAACAAATGATCCGGACCCGTCCAGATCCATTCCTCATGTTTCCCGAAGACAGGACTCGTCCGGTGAAAATGAGTGACGATCTTCCTTACAGATGGATCCGGCGGGGCCCATCGGACCATTTCAGCGGGCAGGCATGCCGTAATGAATATTATGTTTTCCAACTGGCGCTTTATGCGTCACGGCAGGCTATCAATGACGTAAAAGTGCAATATAAAGGGAATGAATATCCGCTGACCTGTTTCAACCTGGAAGGCAGGGACGCCAGGGGACGGTATTTTACAAAAAAAGTGGATGTGCCAAAAGGTAAAGTGCAGGCCTTGTGGTTCGGTGTGGACATCCCCCCGCAGGCGAGACCCGGCGAGCATATGTTTTCCGTGATCGTCACGGGTGCGGACGGAAGCAGGCATGAGAGTCGTATCGCCATCCGGGTATTGGATAAATTGCTGGCCGACCGTGGAGATGGCGAGACCTGGCGGGGTTCGCGGTTAAGATGGCTCAACTCCACGCTGGGTATCGACGAGACAGTACCTCATCCTTATACGGCGCTGCAGGTACGTGACCGGCTTGTCAGCGGTAAAACAGCCGCTATAAGGCTGGACGAATCCGGGTTTCCTGCTTCTATCGTTGCCAACGGTAAAGAGATACTGCAACAACCCATGGTTTTCGTCATCGAGACGGATAAAGGTATCCGGCGTCTTTCCGGAGCGGTACTGCGGATCACGAAACAACAAGCGGGGATCGTGGCATGGGAAAGCTCTGCCGGGGATAAGGACCTTATGTTGCATTGTTCCGGCACTATGGAGCCGGACGGTTATCTGCATTACCGCATACGTGTGTCCCCGCACACGTCATTAACGGTAAAAGATATGCGTTTGGAGATGGGCATCAGGAAAGGGACGGCCGCTTATTTTATGGGAATGGGGCTGCATGGCATGAACTGTCCGCAGCATTATGAGTGGAAGTGGAAAGGACCGCAGAATGCGTTCTGGATCGGTAATACAGAAGCAGGTATTTATTGCAAGCTGCTGGGAGCCGCCTACGAAGGTCCCATGCTCAATCTTTATCACCCTGCGCCCCCGCCTGCGTGGTACAATGGCGACAAAGGCGGATTCCTGCTGGAACAAAGGGGGGGTATGATTGATTGCAGCACCTACAGCGGGGAAAGGGACCTGGAAGCCGGAAAGGATTGTGAATTTTCGTTTTCGCTGCTGGTGACACCTGTCAAGGCCGTCGATACGCATAGCCAGTTCATGGACAGGTACTATCACAATGGCACGCAGCCATCGCCCTCTGAAGAGGATGTGAAGACCGGCATCAGGATCATCAATGTGCATCATGCTTCCAGCGTCAATCCCTATATCAACTATCCTTTTCTTTCTTCGGATACTATCAGGGCTTTTACAGCCAGGTGGCATAAAAAGGGATTGAAGGTAAAGCTGTATTACACTGTTCGTGAGCTGTCTAACCAGGTGACTGAGCTATGGGCGTTGCGGAGCCTGGGTGACGAAGTGCTGGCCGATGGCAGAGGAGGCGGCTACATGTGGCTGCGCGAGCATTTGGGAGACCATTACCATACGCAATGGTTCACGCCTATCAATGGATATGAGGCCTGTGATGCGGCGTTGCTCACCAGCGGTGAATCCAGGTGGTACAACTATTACATAGAAGGGTTGCGGTGGTTGATAAAGAATACGGATATCGACGGCTTGTACCTGGACGATGTCGCTTATGGCCGGGACATGCTGAAGCG
This sequence comes from Puia sp., assembly GCA_035547295.1. Classification (GTDB taxonomy): domain Bacteria; phylum Bacteroidota; class Bacteroidia; order Chitinophagales; family Chitinophagaceae; genus Puia. The sequence continues at coordinate 3,274 of DASZVM010000072.1, forward strand.
GATGCGGAAGGTAATGGATGGGATAAAGCCCGGCTGTCTGATAGACCTGCACTCCAATACGGGTTTTTCCATCGGACCAGCCACGCAGTATACGGAGTTCTTTCCGTATATCAACAAGCTGTGGTTTGGAGAGCACTTCTGGTATGATGAGATGGACCCTGCCAACTGGATAGTGGAAACGTCCGGTATTCCGTTTGGGTTAATGGGCGATATGCTGCAGTCGGGGGGGAATCCCTGGCGGGGAATGATCTATGGGATGACGGTACGTTACCCGTGGTTTACGGCGGGCGTGAATTGTGATCCACGCGGTATCTGGAAGATATGGGATCAGTTTGGTATTGCGGATGCCCGGATGGTGGGTTATTGGAAGGATGAGGGGCTGGTGAGGGTTTCGGATACGGCAGTGAAGGCGACGGCATATATAAGGGATGATCGTTTGCTGGTGGCCATTGCCAGTTGGGCAAAGGATACGGTAAGGGTGAAACTGGATATAGATTGGGCGAAGGTCGGCTGGCGGCCGGAAGATGGTGTTTGGGTTCCGGGGATACCGGGTTTCCAGGTCGAGGCGGTGCTTGGATCGAAGGATGGTCTGGAGCTGGCGCCGACGAAAGGGAGGTTGTTGTGGTTCAGGAAGAAAGGGACACGGTAATCGGAGGGATGGGGGTTATTTTTTGTTGGCTTTTTCCATTGTCCATCTAAGTTCTCTCATAAAGCGTTCGGCTTTTTCCGGAGTATTGACAACCTTCGCGAGAGAGTCGTTTTCCCAGGGGTCGCCGGGGAACTTAAGATCTATGCCATATTGTTTGGCATGTTCAATCCTTTCTTTGGCTTTTTGATGGATGCTCTGTAATTCTTCTTGTGTCATAAGTTACAAAATTAGATATTTTTTCAAATGAAGATATTGTCTGATTTAAGGCTGAAAATGAAATAATTGTATAGCTTTTCTGGTTTTGCTGTTTCGGCTGCCTCAATTAATCTAGACTTTGTAATAATGTCTTCTGTATCCAGATCACAGGTACCATCTTTCCCTTCCCTTAGCATACGAATGTAATAGTTGATACCTGTTATGTTAAAGATACTGGTGAGATATGTATAATTGTTTTGAATACACCTATAGTACAAATAAGCTCTTGCATTGTTGGAACCATCAATGCCCACGCAATCATTTGGATGCTCCTTTAAATAAGCCATTGCTTCTAAAAGTACGGTTGAGAAAACTCTCGAATGGTCTTGATGAGATAACCTGGCCTTATCATCTATTCTGCCGTTTGCTTTGATCGGCCCAAAAACCAGATTATAAGCATTGGGTATCAGAGGGTGCGGTGTATGCGCTACTTGCACACCTAATCTTATTTTTTGTCCAGAGGTTAAGATGGTATTAAATACACTTGCCTGCTGTTGTTTGGCTTCCAGCACGATGCTATAAGCATTCTTTAAGTCTATCTTCACATTCAGGCCCATGCTCTTTGATTTTCGGACCCGTCGAAATTCCAACATATTTAACGTAGGTTTGCGGAGATTTTACACTTACTTAAACAATGTTAAAAGGCCAATAAGTTCATTTGTTCATTCATGAAAAGAATACTATTCATCGACCGCGACGGCACGCTGATCAACGAAGCGCCCCCTACCTATCAGATCGACAGCTTCGACAAGCTGGAATTCTATCCCCGCATGTTCGAGTTCATGGGCCGTATTGCCCGGGAGATGGATTATGAGCTGCTGATGGTGACCAACCAGGATGGATTGGGAACGGCCGGTTACCCGGAGGACACTTTCTGGCCGGTGCAGCAATTTGTCATGAAAAGCCTGGAGAACGAAGGCATTCATTTCACCGGCGTATATATCGACAAGAGCTATCCGAAGGATAATGCGCCTACCCGGAAGCCGGGGACGGGGATGCTGACGAAATACATCGGCAACCCGGAATACGACATGGCGAATTCATTTGTCATCGGCGACAGGATCACGGATGTGCAACTGGCGAAGAACCTGGGCTGCAAGGCCATCTGGCTGAACAATGAGCCGGGTTTGGGCGGGGCGGAAGTGATAGGCTCTTTGCGCGAGCTGGATGAGGTGGTTGCGCTGGAGACCAGCGAATGGAGCAGGATATACGAATTTCTCAGGCTGGGTCTGCGTCATGTGGTCCATGAGCGCAATACGAGCGAGACGCAGATAAAGATCGATCTGAATGTGGATGGCAGCGGCAAGGCTGCTATCGTTACGGGGCTGGGTTTTTTTGATCACATGCTGGAGCAGATAGCCCGGCACGGGAAGATGGACCTCACTATCCGTACCAATGGGGACCTGCATATCGACGAGCATCATACTATTGAAGATACGGGTATCGCATTGGGAGAAGCTTTTGCCAGGGCGCTGGCGGACAAGCGGGGAATGGAAAGATATGGTTTTGCCCTGCCCATGGATGAGGCCGATGCAAAGGTGCTGATCGATTTTGGCGGAAGGAACTGGATCGTCTGGAATGCGGAGTTCAAAAGGGAGCACATCGGAGAAATGCCCACGGAGATGTTCTTCCATTTTTTCAAGTCCTTCTCCGATGCAGCCAGGTGCAACCTGAATATCGAGTGCCGGGGCGAGAATGAGCACCATAAGATCGAAGCCATCTTCAAGGCTTTTGCAAAAGCGATACGGATGGCGGTGAAACGGGACCCGCTGAGCAATTATCTGCCGAGCACGAAGGGTGTGCTGTAGAGAGAAAAAAAATTTGGCAAAATCATTTTTCCCCTCCATATTTGCCGTGCAATGACAAAACAATTCATAAATAAAGTGTGGTGGTGGCATACTAACTCCAGGCGGGGCAAGTAATGCTATTACTACATGTATTACCATATTGGGCCCCGGATCTCTGGGGCCTTTTTCGTTGTTTGACGTTCTGTGGTCCGGCTGGGCCACGCTCGATAACTAAATCATTATGAAGAAAATAGAAATAAAGACCCATTGCCGCCGACTCTTGTCGGACATCTATACCCCTGTGGGTATCTATCTGCGGCTGAGGGACCGTTTCCGGGACACCATCCTGCTGGAAAGCACGGACTATCATGTGGCGGAGAACAGCTATTCCTTTATTTGTATCAATGCCATTGCAGGGATAGAGATCTCCGATACCAG
>DASZVM010000073.1:0-7430 GCA_035547295.1 Puia sp.
TATGTTGCGCTGGTGATGCAAAAAGGAGGTGTCCCTTACCGGGATGTCTTTGATCACAAACCTCCCCTGATCTATTTCATCAATTATACGGGGCTTTTCCTGAATGGCTGGCTCCAATGGCTGACGAATACCTTGCTGGCCGTGCTCGCCACCTTTCTGTTCTACCGCCTGGGAAGGAGATACCGTTTGCCCTATCCCTGGCTTTTGCCACTGCTGTTCAACCTGATGCTGAGGGACTTTCTCATCTGCGAGACGGGGGGTATGACAAGGGAGTATACCGCGGTCCTTTTGCTCATCTTTTTTTGTGTGATGATGGGGTCGTATCGCCGGCGTTATTATGTGATGGGTATTTTAAGCGGGCTTATCTTCTTTATACAGCAAGAAGAGGCGCTGATGCTGGCGCCTTTTTTTCTCTATGCATATATGCGTAAGAGAGACAATGTCCCTGTCCGCGGGCGTATCCTTGGATCGGTGGCAGGAGCGCTGCTGGTAACGGTGCCCGTTATCATGTATTTTGCCTTGCATCGGTCGTTAATACCCTTTTGGCGGGATGCCTTCGGGTTCAATTTCGGTTGGTATACCACGGCCCTCAAATCGTCCATGGGAGATCATCTGAGGAGGGTCAAGCAGGTACTGGACGCGGGAAATTATGAAGTGCCTTTCCTGGTAGCCATGACGCTGGGTATTGGTGCGCTGGTGTGGTTTCGCAGCAGCAATAAATGGCTGATACTGGCTTCCCTGGCTTCGGTCATTCTTTCCATCTTCCCGGAATTCATGGGCGGACGGGGCGAGATGGGAGGTTTCAGACATTATTATCTGCCATTATCGGCCAGTCTGTGCATCCTGCTGTTTGTAGTGTTCGTCTTTACGGAAGAACCCTTTCTTCAGGGAAGGAAGGCGATGGGGATATTCGGCATCCTTGTTTGCACCAGTCCGGCTTATACCTTTCTCCAGCATATCACTCATTTGACTCCCCGGAATGAAAACAGCCTGGTGGCTTCACCGGAATTAAATTATCTTCGGCAACATCCGCCGGGCGACTATCAGGTATATGCATTCGGAGATCACAACTATATGTGCGCATATAACGAGTTCAGGATACTGGCGCCATCCGTGTGGGTGTATCATTTTTGGAGATTGTACGTAGATTGGGATAAGGACTATGCTGTCCTGCATTCCATCGAGCAGGACTTGCTGCGGCACCGGACCACCTATATCATCGACTGCAGCAGGAACCCGGCGCTGGGATATAAGGAACCCGTCACGGGCATGTGGCGGACCTTTCTCGAGGAACATTATCAACAGGTGCCGGTGAGGGATATTTCGATGGGAGTTCTCTTATGGAAATGGAAAGAGACGCCGGAAAATAAATAAGCTCATGAACCGACAGAATTATAGTCTCATAGGGCTGCTGGCGGCGGTCGTCATCCTGAACCTGCCGTATATCCCTTATTACAACCCGCTGTCCTGCGATACGGAAATTTACAGGTATATCGCACTGGTGATGAAGAAAGGCGGTGTCCCTTACCGGGATGTCTTTGACCACAAGCCTCCCCTGATCTATCTCATCAATTATATGGGGCTTTTCCTGGGCGGCCGGCTTCAATGGGTTTTCAGCATTTTGCTGGCCATGCTGGCGACCTGGCTGTTCTACCGGCTGGGCAGGAGGTACCGTTTGCCTTATCCCTGGCTTTTACCCTTGCTTTTCAACCTGATGCTGAGGGACTTTCTTATCTGCGGGACGGGAGGAACAACAAGGGAGTATACTGCTGTGCTTTTGCTCATCTTTTTTTGTGTGCTGATGGGGACGTATCGATGGCGCTATTGTGTGCTGGGCATTTTAAGCGGACTTATCTTTTTTACACAGCAGGAAGAGGTGCTGGCGCTGATGCCCTTTTTTATATATGCATTTGTCAGCAAGAGCGACCATGTCCCTGCACGGGTGCGTATCCTGGGGACGGCACTGGGTGCTTTGCTGGTGACCCTGCCCATTGTCCTGTATTTCGCCTGGCAGGGGGCGCTGACGTCTTTTTTGCAAAAAGCTTTTGGGTTCAATTTCAGATGGTATACCACGGCCCTCAAACCGTCTTTTGGGGATCATCTCAGAAGGGTTAAGCTGATGCTGGATACAGGGAACTATGAAGTGCCGTTCCTGGTAGCCATGACGCTGGGCATTGGTACGCTGGCATGGTTTCGCAGCAGCAGCAAATGGCTGGTATTTGCCTCACTGTCAGCGGTTATCCTCTCCATTATCCCGGAGTTCATGGGTGGACGCGGGATAGAGTCGACGGGAGATTATAATCATTATTATTTGCCATTATCAGCCAGCCTAAACATCCTGTTATTCGCGGTATTTGCTTTTACGAAAGAGCCTTTCCTCCGGGAAAGGAAGATGCAGGGAATATTCGGTATCCTTGTTTGCACCAGCTTAGGTTACACAGCTTTGCAGCATGGTACGCACCTGAGCCCCAAAAAAACGAATGGAGTGGTAGCCTCACCGGAATTGAACTATCTCCGGCAGCATCCGCCGGGGGATCACCAGCTATATACATTCGGGAACCCCAGCTATGTATATGCGTATAACGAGTTCGGGATACTGGCGCCATCTGCATGGATCTATCATCATTTTTGGGGACTGTATAAAGATTGGGACAAGGACCATGCTATCCTTCGTTCCATCCAGCAGGACCTGCTGCGTTATCAGACTACTTATATCATTGACTGCATCACTCCCCCGGAGCAGGATTTTTATAATCCGGGGGTTTATGGCATATGGCATTCTTTTCTCCTGGAACATTACCGGCAGATACCCCTGATGGATACAACGGGCGTCACTTTATGGAAATGGAAGGAAAAGCCATAGAAAGATATCATCATGACCCGACGACAGAATTATAGTCTGATAGGATTGCTTGCGGCCGCGGTGGTGCTGAACCTGCCTTATACACCCTATTACAATCCGCCGTACGGCGATACGGAAATATACCGGTATATCGCGCTGTTGGTAAAGAAAGGCGGCGTTCCTTACCGGGATGTCTTTGATCACAAACCTCCCCTGATCTATTTTATCAGTTATGCCGGTCTTTTTCTAGGCGGTTGGCCCCAATGGCTTTTCAACACTCTGCTGGCCATGTTGGCGAGCTTTCTGTTCTACCGGTTGGGAAGAAGATACCGTCTGCCCTATCCCTGGCTGCTGCCCTTGCTGTTCAACCTGATGCTGAGGGATTTCCTCATTTGCGCAGAGGGTGGAATGACGAGGGAGTATACCACTGACCTTGTGCTTATCTTCTTTTGCGTGATGATGAGCGAGTATCGATGGCGTTATTACATACTGGGTATTGTAAGCGGCCTTATTCTTTTTTTACAGCAGGAACAGGTACTTACGCTGATCCCTTTTTTTGGGTATGCTTTTTTGCGTAAAGATGATACTATTCCCGTGCGCCATCGTATCCTTGCGTCAATGATGGGCGCCTTGCTGGTAATGCTGCCTATTATCCTCTATTTTTCCTGGCACCGATCATTGACGCCTTTTTGGCGTGATGCCTTCGGCTTCAATTTAGGTTGGTATACCACAGCCCTCACAATGTCTCTTGGAGATCATCTCAGAAGGGTTAAGCAGGTGCTGGATGGGGGAAACTATGAAGTGCCCTTTCTGGCAGCCATGACGCTGGGTATTGGTGCGTTGGCATGGCTTCGCAGCAGGAACAAATGGCTGATAGGGGCATCCCTGGTGTCGGTGTTTCTCTCCTTCAGCCCGGATCTTATGGGCGGACGTGGCGTGATGGGAGCGTGGCCTGGTACTTTTTATTATTATTATCAGCCATTATCAGCCAGTCTTTGCATCTTGTTGTTCACGGTATTTGCCTTTACGGAAGAACCCTTCCTCCGGGAGAAAAAGGTGCAGGGGATCTTCGGCATTCTTATTTGCGCCGGTTTATGCTATACCACTCTGCAGCACGATACACACCTGGTTCCCAAAAACAGGAATGGGGTGGTGGCTTCACCTGAATTGAACTATCTCCGGCAACATCCGCCGGGCGATTACCAATTGTATGAATTCGGGAATGCCGGTTATGTATACGCTTATAACGAGTTCGGGATACTGGCGCCATCTCCATGGCTATATCATCATTTTTGGGGATTGTATAAGGACTGGGACAAGGACCATGCTATCCTTCGTTCTATCCAGCAGGACCTGTTGTGTCACCAGACTACGTACATTATTGATTGTGTTACCGACCTGGACCAGGAATTTTATGGCTCCACCACCTGTGCTATATGGCATTCCTTTCTGCTGGAACATTATCAGCAAGTGCCGCTGACAGATCCCAAAGGGGTCATTTTATGGAAATGGAAGGGGGCGCTTTGAGTTATTGCTTCGGAAAACCACATTTTTTCGAGTAAAAACACTCGATTTTTTAAAAGAGACGTACTAAAGAAATATAGTAAAAACACTAACGGCCCTTCAAACACTTATGGCCAGAACCTACACAGTTATTGAAAAAATCGACACGCTGGTGAAAAAGACCTGCACGCTCAACCCCTTTTATTTTTTACATCACCGATGAGATGTTTTAAATGAGCCTATAGGTGTAATTAATTTTTTTCTCTAGTTTGCTGTAAGAATTTAATCCTGCCTTTACCGCCACTAACATTACCTTTTAGACTAAAACCAATTCTCATGCAACAGAAACCTATCCTTGCAAGAGCAAGTACTCCTTTATCCCTCCTTTACTACAGGGTATTTATACATCATCGATCATGTCGTCTATCGAGTTGACCGTCTCCACCAACGGTACGATCCTGGTTTAATCATTTTACTCCTTCCTGCGTATGAAATATTTGTCATTCCTGCTGGCATTCGTATGCCTGGCCCATAACCTTTTTGCACAAGATGTCTATACCATTAAGGCCGACAGTACCAAGCTCACCGGCTGTGATTCTAATGAGCTTATTATAGAGAACCATACACAGAATGTAAAAGGGTTCTTGTACAACACGGGTAATGGGAGGACTGTCTTCAGAAGGATACGGCCGCATACAGCCAGGCGGCGATGACGGCGTATCAGAATGCTCTTTCCGCCTGTGACGCACTATGCCAGGACAAGGAGTCTGATGACAACGATATCCGCAAAGCCATGCTGCAGGATATAACGCCTCCTTATGGTCAGTATGCAGATACGACCAGGAATGTTCACTCGGACATATATTCCATCTTCTACCAGCCGGCAAATGATTCCAACTATGTGCCTACGTACAAGCTGCCCTCTATCGTTTATAGAGATGAGAATGGCAATCCTGATAAGGTATATAGTCAGACATCGGGGATCATGGTGAGCCCGAATTCACTGACGACCGAAGAGTTCGTGCAGAATTTCCGGCCGTCCTGGGCAGAGGCGCTGCTGCCATATCATCCGGAATATTGCAAGCTGCAGGTGATGCAAACGTACGAGACAAGTAATATTTGGGACAGGAAGTTCGAGGCTGTTGATGATTATGCAACGGCCAATAGCCTGGGGTATCTGAACCCCACAAATCGCCCGGCCGCCGATCATCGGTCCCCTTTTGGCTACTTCCCGGGTTCGGACGCCAATAAGGACCCATTGATGACCGACAAGGATATCCGCAATGAAATGGATGACAAAATATTCCATTACCAGCCTTCTCAAGGGGGGACACCAGAGATGAGCATGTGGACGCTGGCGGTTGTCATGGTAAAGTGTCCTACCAACGACATGGCGTGTATCGTACAATATGCGGATGGTAACCATCAACTTCATCCGGAGAACCTTACGAATATGTGCGATGCCGATAAAGATATGGCCTGGCGGAATTTTCGACAAATGTATCTGAATGCCAAACACGATATTTTCTTCAGACATTTCATTGATCCGCCTATTGAAATACCGTTCATTAATCCTACCGGCTGTACGCCGGCGGACCACCGGCAATATAACCGGTCGCCAGATGCAAAGACCCTGTTCGCCAGGCTCCACCAGCCTCAGTTTACGTCTTCGTCATCGGCATTAGGTTTCACCGGCCAGAATAACCTGCAGACTATCAACAGCCCTACGACTGCCCATAATGCCATCGCGGCTGCGAATACTTCCATCGGCAGCTTTTATGATCAGAATTGTCATGCTTATGAAACGCGGTGGATACAGCAGCTGTCGGCGTGTACCTTGTATGACCCTGCGGACGTAAAGGCCGTGCTTATCCCACAGCTGTTCCGGATGGCGCGGCTGGCTTGTGATGCAGACCATCCTTTCGGGGCCAGCAGTCTTCCTGCAGACCTTATCGATCCTGATAATGCATCGTTCAGGAACTTCCAGGATATCGTAAATGCTTACAAAGCCTCTCATGGGGGAGGCGCGGACGACCTGCACTGTAATGCGGAGGTGATCACGGAACCGGCGCCTTATGACAAGCAGCCTGCTTATGGACTGAAGCCGGTGTTCACCCGGCCTTCGGATTGCGAATGCAAGCTGATCAGTGATCTGTACAACACCTATCAGCTGACAGGACGGAGCGAGACTTTTTCCGCTTATTTGCAGCGGACCCAGCAGGTGACGATGAGCGATGCCGATCTTACTACGCTGCGGACGGCTTGTAAGAATACGACAAATTCGGCCAGCTGTCTGAATTTCACGCATCCCATCAATCTGCCGCCCTCCATGCAGTGCAACGTGGGGTCCGTCTGTTCCGATTGTCAGACTATCAGGACGCTGTATACCAGCTATCAGCAGGATCATGCAGGCAATATGCCTTCCTATGTAAACGATGCGGATACCGTGCAGGCGCAGAAGAACCTGCTGTTCCAGAACTATATGAACAACAGGCTGGGATATCAGCTGCAGGCCTGGCAGTACCTGCAGTTCCTGGATACCTGTGCGGCGCATTCAGATACGACAGGAGGACAGCAGTGTATGCCGAGGGTAATTGCGGATACGTTCCATACGGGGGGTACGGAGGTTATGCGTGACCTGAGAAAGATTTCGAATGGCGGCGTGATCATGGTCGGTTCTATGACGCTTGGAGCGGGAGGCACAGACGCCTTTATGATCAGGTACGACAGCTCGGCCAATATTCAGTGGGCCAAGACGTTTGGCGGGTCGGGGAACGATGTGTTCAATAAAGTAAGGGTAACCTCGGATGGCGGATTTATAGCTGTAGGCACTTCCTATTCATCAACCCACTATGCTGCGGACCAAGGTACACTATTATTGGTGAGAACAAATGCCAATGGTGATACCTTATGGGAGCGAAAGATCGGAGTTGCGGGGATTTCAAGTGGTGAGTCCGGATTTGATGTTATCCAAACGAGTGATGGCGGATTTGTTGCAGTAGGCAATCATAACCAAAGCTCTCATCATGAAGGAGGCGCAAAGATCCTGCTTGTAAAGACTGATAGCGCCGGCAATGTCAGATGG
>DASZVM010000074.1:0-13338 GCA_035547295.1 Puia sp.
TTGCGGCGTTCTGGTCAGCGTTGACAAAGGACCCGAAGTGGTACTATCTGCATCCTTTATTTGTTCATCCGGAGCAACGGGAATTTATACAGCAGCAGCTAAAGACGGTGAATTGGAATGTCCATCCCAATAAGAAATGGCAGGAGAGCCATCAGCGGCAGTGGAAGAAGGTCCTGACGGACCCGGGTAATTACTATAAGGGGCCGGGGGGGTAATAGCTGCAAGCTTCGAGCTATGAGCCGCGAGCTTCGGGAAGGGAGGGTTTATGCCTCGTAAAATTCTTCTCCGTACACATCGATCAGGGGCTGTCCTAATCTCTGAAGATATTCATTGCATTGCTGCAAGAGGCGGGGCGATATGTTGGATGCATAAAAATCTCCCCGGTACCAGTAACTAAGCAAAGGCTGCAGCGGCAATTGGTCCTCACGCTGGCCCTGCATGATCATCCAATGGAGACGTGCGATCTCGTTATCGGGCAGGTGGTTGAATATCCCGCTGCTCAGCAGCTCCCGTGTAAGATCGATCAATGTATGTATCATGATCGGTTGCTTTTGTTCCTGTAAGTTCATGCAATTATGTTACCAGTCTGTAAACTTTATATTAAGCCAATGTGGCGTTCACGGAATGTGCATTTCGTGTGAACTTATGTTATAACCATCCGGTCATCGAAAAGTTCGGACCTTATGATTTTATGCCTTGCCCGTATTTGCCGGGGCCGAAGGCTTTCTTTCCCACCTGGATAGTTCTGTATTGTCCTCTGCCAGCAGGGTCAGGACCCCGTTCTTTAGCCTGTAATGTGTCGTGAGCAGCAGGTTCTTGAGAAAAGCCTTTTCATTATAGCCGGGGCAGGCCATCCTGGTACTGACCAGCTTATCGCTGAAGGACAGGCTGCTGTCCGTGGCGCTGTACCAGAACTTCCCGTTCATGCTGTTGCAGCCTGTATTGCCTGTAAAATGGCCTTTTTTAAGGTCGATCTGCAGGGAGGCCCTTTTCCCGGAAGCGGTGTCGGAGGCCAGCACGGGCTGCAGGTACCAGCCGCCATCCAGTACGGTGGTGTCGGGGGCCATGGTTTTTGTCATGGGATGGGCAGTTGCAGCGGTGTCCCTGGCGGTGTTCTTTGTTTCAGGCTGCTGGCATGCCAGCGACAGGAAGAGGATCAGGCAGGCGGCGATCATTAGCTTGAACATACCGGTGTTTTTTATAAAGAGGGGTCGAAAAGTGTGCCAATCGCGGCCCCTGGGTACCGATGTTATGGGTGTGGAATAAATTCCCCGGAGAGGGGGTATCGCTAAATTTTTTAAATTACGTCCATGCTGCAGGATAATCTGTTATTGGTCATTTCCTTATTATTTGCCGTCACTATGCTGTCCATGCTGAGTGACAAGCTGCGTATCTCCTATCCTATTTTCCTGGTGATCGCGGGTCTGCTGATCAGTCTTTTTCCCGGTGTCCCACGGATCATGGTCGACCCGGATATCGTCTTTGTCATCTTTCTTCCTCCGCTGCTGTATGCCGCGGCCTGGAACACTTCCTGGCAGGATTTCTGGCGATCCCGAAGGCCTATCGGTATGCTGGCTTTCGGGCTGGTGATCATAACGGCATGTGCCGTGGCCTATGTAACTACGCGGATGATCCCGGGTTTTTCCTGGGCGCTGGGGTTCCTCCTGGGTGGGATCATCTCTCCTCCGGATGCGGTAGCGGCTACCAGTGTGCTGCAAACGCTGAAAGTCCCCAAGCGGGTGGTGACGGTCCTTGAAGGCGAAAGCCTGATAAACGACGCCAGCAGCCTGATCGTATTCCGATTTGCCATGGTCACTATGATGACAGGTCAGTTTGTGCTATGGAAAGCGGGAGTGGATTTCCTGGAAGTATCCATTTTTGGGGTTGCGATCGGTGTGCTTATCGGCTTTGGCATATATGCCATTCATCGCTGGCTGCCTACCACCCCCAGCATCGACACGGGCATTTCACTTATATCACCTTACCTGATGTATATAACGGCGGAACATTTTCATTTCTCGGGTGTGCTGGCGGTGGTGAGCGGAGGGCTTTTTGTCAGTTACCGGTCGCACGACGCACTGACCTACAGCTCGAGGCTGCAGTCCCAAAGCGTATGGAATGTCCTTATCTTCCTTTTGAACGGCGTTGTATTTATCCTGATCGGGCTGCAGCTGCCCAGCATCGTGAGAGGGCTGGGAGAATATTCTCTTGGGTCAGCCATCGTCTATGGGCTGGTCATTAGTCTGGTAGCCGTCATTGTCCGATTGTTATGGGTCTTTCCGGGGGCTTATCTGCCTCGTCTTTGTTTTAAGAAAATACGGATGCGGGAGGCGCGGCCCGAGGAAAAACAGGTATTTATCCTTGGATGGAGCGGTATGCGGGGGATCGTCTCCCTGGCTTCGGCCCTGGCCATCCCTTATATGCTGTCGAAGGATGTCCCTTTTCCCCACCGGAACCTGATCCTCTTTATCACTTTTGTCGTCATCCTCTGTACGCTGGTACTCCAGGGGCTGAGCCTCCCCTTGCTGGTGCGCCGGCTAAAGCTGGAAGTGCAGGAGAATGAAGAGGAGCAGCAGCTGAGCATCCGTCTGCGGTTAGCCAATGCCGTGCTGGACCATATTACAGGAGAATATGGAGAGGAGAGCTCGACTATCGATGCTTTCAACCGGCTAAAGGAGCGATATGAGCGGATGGTACAGATCACCAGTAAACGGCTTGAAAAAGAGGAAGGGAAGGATATCAGCCCTGATTTTCTTCCCCGTTACCGGCAGCTGTTGATAGAGCTGGTGGCGGTGCAGCGGCGCGAGCTGTCGCAGATGCGGCATGACAACCTTTTTTCGGATGAGCTGCTGCGCAGCAAGGAATTCGAGCTGGACCTGGAAGAGGCCCGGTTCAGACGGGTAGGTAAGAAGGCCACATCCACACAAGTGTAATGAGCATACAAATAAGATCGGCTTGCGCCTGACCATTCAATAGCAGACCTCGTTCAAAATGTTTGTGGAACGTATCCAGGATACCTGGAAGATCCATTTTGAAAATGGCAATGTCGTTTTAGCGGATGTTGTTATTGGTGCTGATGGCGCCAATTCGAAGATCAGGCCTTTTGTAACGTCTGTAAAGCCTGTCTGGACGGGGATTACCATGATCGAAGGCGCTATAAAAGATGGGGAAAGAACGGCGCCCGATATCCATGCATTATTAAAAGGAGGAAAAATATTTGCTTACGGCAAAGAGAGGACGCTGATCGTAAGCTCGAAGGGTGATGGCAGCTTTGGGTTTGCGGCAAGCTGGAAAACAAGTGAAAGCTGGGTAAAGGAAAGCGGTATTGACTTTACGGACAATAAACAGGTGTCGGCCTGGTTTAAAAAAGAATTCTCAAACTGGGGAAGCATCTGGTACGAGATGTTTGAAGACGAAAAAACGATATTTATTCCCAGGCCTCAATACTGTATGCCCCTTGACCTGCGGTGGGAAACAAAACCCAATATCACGCTGCTGGGTGATGCGGCACATTGGATGCCGCCGTTTGCGGGTGAAGGAGTGAATATGGCTATGCTGGATGCCTTGGAGCTAAGCGAAAGCCTGACCCATCCTTCATTTGATACAGTCCGGGCGGCGCTTGCCGATTATGAAACGCGGATGTTCAAAGGTTCGGCAGGATCGGGAAGCAGACCCTGGTCAATACGGAATGGATGCATGAGCCGGATGCGCTTAAAAATATGCTGGCCATGTTCGGTAAGAATGTTTTCAGGCAATTGCTATTTATGGGTAAAATGTGGGTTAAGGGATTGCATATGAAACAAAAGTCTTATATTAGATAAAAATACCATGAACCAGATCGTTATCCTTCCGAAAAAATCCCTTCTTGTATTATTGACCCTTGGCATGACTGTCATCACTGCGCAAGCGCAGCTAAAGGATGTTCTTTCCAAGACCAGCGGCAAGTCCAGCCCTGCCAGCCTGCTGACCCAGTTTGCGGGTGCGTTGAAGCCCACCTCCTTTTTAAGCAGCTGGGCCAGTGGCGGGAAGACCAACTGGTTGAGCGCGGCCGGCAAGGTGACCGATGCCGCAGGCATGGCCGGCAGTATTTCTTCGCTGACCAGCTTTATCAAGCCCGACATGTTCAAACAGGGATTTAATGTCGGTAGCATTACACAGGCGGCCGGTGCGGTAAAAACCTTTTCAGATGCGGGCGGTCTTTTGAAGACGCTGGAGGGAGGGTTGAAACCAGCGGCGTTCCTCAGCAGCTGGGCCAGCAAAAAACCAGCCTTTATGAATGCGCTGAACCTGCTGAAGTAACTACTTCAATGAATGGGGCGCTTCGTGGAATAGCGGGTAGTGCCGCCGGACGTGGTGTTTCCTGAATGAAATATTACGGCCCAGCTGCAGGAGGCAGGCAATGATCATGAAGATGAGCCCGGCTTCTGCCGCCAGGGTGATCTCCCTGTATGGGGAAGGTACTGTCCGGGTTTGTCTGAGGATAATGCCGCATAATGCCAGGGATCAATGTGAGGAAGGGCTTGCGTGCAGGAGTATCACGCGATACAGGTCGTCGGGATTAAAAGGTTTGACGACGATGTCGGTGAGGCCGGCAGCAAATGCTTCGCTTTCCACTTCCTTGGGAGTGCTGGCAGTGAGTGCGATGATGGGGAGGGTCTCTCCTCTTTTCCGGAGGAGCAAGGTGGCTTCATAGCCGTCCATTTCGGGCATGTGCAAGTCCATCAGGATAAGGTGGTGGCGGGTGGCGTCCAGCTTTTCGAGGGCTTCCAGTCCGTTGGTGGCTACGTCGACGACGGCTCCGCAGTTCTCCAGCATGGTCTGGGCGACCAGCACATTGAGGGGGTTGTCCTCCACGAGCAGCACGGTAATACCTTTCAGCAGCTGGTCGCGGAAGGCAAAGCTTGTAAATTCTTCTTTTTCTCCGATGGCTTCCTTGCTAAAGGGGAAGGTCTGGGTAAAATAAAATTCGGATCCTCTTCCCGGCTCGCTTTTCAGCTGGAGGTTTACGCCTTGCAGCTCCAGTATCCTTTTTGTAATGGCCAATCCGAGTCCCGTGCCGCCGTAGCTGCGGGAGGTGGAAGAGTCCGCCTGGGTAAAGCGGTCGAAGATCATGCCTTGCTTTTCTTTTGGGATACCGATGCCGGTGTCCACCACTTTTATCGTGATGGTAGCAGTGGCGTCCGTCAACTGGTCTGCATGGATGATCAGCTGTACGGAGCCTTCCTTTGTAAATTTTATGGCGTTATGCACGAGGTTGTTGATCACCTGGCTGGTGCGGGTGGGGTCGCCGATGAGCTTTCTGTCGAGCCGCTCGTCTATTTCCAGCAGCAGGGCCACGCCTTTTTCTCCTGCGGTGCTTTTTAAGCCTGCCACGATATTCCGTGCGATGGCGGGCAGGTCCATCGGGATCTGTTCAAACCCGATCTTCCCTTCTTCGATCTTATTATAATCAAGGATATTGTTGACGATGGACAGGAGGTTGTTGGCGGAGAAAAGCAATACGCCCAGGTCTTCCTTCTGGTCTGCGCGGGGTTGGTTGCGCAGCAGCAGGTGGGTCATCCCGATGACGGCGTTCAGGGGTGTCCTGATCTCGTGGGACATGGTGGAAAGGAATTCCGACTTGGTGCGAAGGCCTTGCTGGGCCTGGAAGGCGGCTTGTTTGAACGTATGGGCAAAGCGGTGTGACAGGGACAGGGACTGGAAAAAGAAGAACGCGATATAGCAGATGAGGACGACCAGACGGAGGGCGGGGATAAATCCAAAAAAATGCAGATTGAGGAGCAGGAAAACAAACAGCATGATGGCTGTGCTTGCCAGTGCAAAGAAGGAGCCGCTGCGGTTGTGCCTGGCCGCTTTTATGTATACGAACATGGCATAGGCGATGCAGAGGAACATCACCAGCAAAAAGGGTGTCATGAAAGACGTGAACACGGTGGTGGGTGTCAGGATGATGACGGCCGTATACAGATGACAGAACCAGATCATGGCCTTCATGACCACGGGATGGACGTCTTTTGGATAAAGGTGCCAGGTATACAGGGAAAAGAGGGCCACGCTCAGGGAAAGGCTCAGGTACTCTATCCGGATGGTGACAAACCAGTTCAGGTCGGAAAATAGCGAGTGAAGGGCATAGGTATCGGTGCCCACCATGCGATAGCTGTAGATGATACAGAACAGGGAAAAGTAGAGGGTGGTCTTGTCGTGCCTGCCAAAGATGAACAGGCCCAGGAAGAACAGTCCGCCCATCAGGAGACAGCCGCCCAGGAGGAAATCGTATGCTGCGTCCCGGTACTTTTTCTGGATCAGATCATCCTTGTTGCCTAATAATATCTCCTTGTAAGGACCTCCTTTGGCGTGCCAGAAATTGGCGACCTGCATTACTACCAGCAGGGTATCCGGCTCGCCCAGGGGCAAAACGACGGTGCGGGTGGTCCAGAATGGAGTGGATGTCTCTTTTGTCCGGCCGGGCTGACCGTTCTGGGATTGCAGGGACCCGTTGATAAAGAGTTTGTAAGAGCAGTAGGTGTCCGGTACTTCCAGTCCGATGCGGGGTCTGTTCTTTGGCAGCAGGATGGTAAGGCTATAGGTTGCATAGCCGATGGTGGAGTATTTCCTGCCGTGCAGGCGAAGGTCTTTCCAAAGACGGGGATAGGGTGCGTAGTCCGGCGTGGCAGCGTCGAGGCTATCGGGAGGAAGCAGCTGCATCCAGTAGAAGCCCCATTCTCCATGAAGTTTTACAGGGTGGCTGAAGAGGTCGACGTCGCGCAGGTCCAGCAGGCCTTTTTGGGCATTGTGATCCGGCTCCCGGTTAGCAAAACAGGTAAGACAGATAAGCAAGATCAGCAAGGTCTCCCCTATTTTGTGGAAAACATCTCTCATAAAGCCGGCTACTAATACAGTTCAGCACAAATAACGCACTTTAGGCCGTTAAAATGATGGATACTGCAAAAAAAACAGCGCCATCAGGCGCTGCTTTCCTATATCTAAGTGTGATCACTTATTTCTTTTCGAGCAATTTGAAGAACTGATCAAGCTGGGGCAGGATCACGATGCGGGTGCGGCGGTTAGCGGCACGCCCTTCATCTGTGTCATTCGAAGCGACGGGAACGTATTCTCCGCGGCCGGCAGCCGTGATATGAGCGGGATCCAGGCCATATTGGTCCTGCAGGATCCTAACAACGGAAGTAGCGCGTTTTACGGAGAGGTCCCAGTTGTCTTTCAGCTGACCGGGGTGATGATATTTTTTGTTGTCCGTGTGGCCTTCGACCATGAATTCGATGTCGGGCTGGGCTTTCAGCACAGCGGCGACCTTACCGAGAACAGCCTTGGCTGCGTCGTTAACTTCGTAGCTGGCGCTCTTGAAGAGAAGCTTATCAGATATGTCGATGTAGATAACACCCTTGTCGACCTTGATGTTGATGTCCTTGTCATCCATGTTGCCGATGGCGCCTTTCAGGTTCATCACCAGGGCCATGTTCAGGCTGTCCTTATGGGCCAGCTCGTTCTGAAGGTTCTGGATGTACGCATCTTTGGAGCCGATGTTGTCCAGGGATTTCTTGATGCTTTCAGCCTGTGAGTTGGAGATAACAGAGAGATCCTGCAGCTGCTTGAGCGTAGCGTCGTGGTTCTGCTTCAGGAAGTCGATCTGCTTGTTGAGCGCATCGATCTGGTTTTGGAGAGCGGTTTTCTGGCTGGCGTCCTGGGCGGTGAGGTCATTGCAATTTTTCAGGTCGCTCGCAAGCTTGGCGTTGGCTGCGGTGAGGGAATCTATCTTCGCCTGTGCGGCCTTGAACTTTTTTGAGCTAACGCAAGAGGTGAAAAGCAATGCCGAGAGAGCACCGAAAAAAAGGGTCTGTTTAAGCTTCATAGTAATATCATTTATTTAAAGAATGAAATTATTCCTTTTATCGCTGACGGTCATACGATTCACCTGGCGATCAGTAGAATAATTTGTCAAAGATAGTTCAACAAACGAAAAAAGCTAATTTCGTGTTGTATAAATTAAGGCGAATTTAATGCCAAAAAACAGTCAGAGAGACAATTGTATATAGAAAAAGCAGATATCCGACAGATTTAGGCACGTAACCTTATACATCTATATATATTTTTAAACCACACGCGCAATGAGACAAATCTTCGTCTGCTGCTCCCTTTCCTATTATCGGCGGGCTGCAAATTAATGCCCAAAGAGCCTTCCACCAAAGAAAAAGCTCCATCCTTCGGTCAGTTCCTCAACGATTATTATGAAGAAAAGATGCGGCTTTCACCCCTGGACGCCACGGTGAATGGCGACTCCCGGTATAATGACCGGCTGGTAGCGGACTTCGCGGATGGATATCGTGACACATTGAAAAACTTCTATACTCGTTTTAGCGAGGGTCTTTCGAAGTTTGACCGGGGCTCGCTGAGTGAGAATGATGGTCTCAGTTATGATATACTCCGGTGGGAGCTGAACACTCGTATCGAAGGATTTAAATACCCCTATTACTATATTCCTTTCAACCAGTTCTATGCGGTGCCGCTGACCCTGGGGCAAATGGGGAGTGGCGACGGGCTCCAGCCGTTTGCGACGGTGAAGGATCATGAGGACTGGCTCAAACGGGCCGCCGCCTTTGGACCCTGGGCGGACAGCGCGATCGTGTATTTCAGGAAGGGGATTGCGGCGAATTTTGTATTGCCCAGGGCGCTGGTGGTGAAAATGATCCCGCAGATGCAGGCATTGGTGACAGATGATCCGGAGAAAAGCCTTTTTTATACGCCGGCCACGCGGCTGGGGAAGGTCACCGGCGACACGGCTGTCGTAAAAAGGTTAAAGGCGGCATATGTTCAGGTGATACGGGAGACGCTTGTGCCGGCTTATCAGCGGCTGGCGGCTTTTTTACGGGATGAATATCTGCCGAAGGCGCGGACCACTTCGGGTATCGGCGCCTTACCGGGAGGAGCAGATTATTATGCCTACCTGGTGAAGGACCAAACGACAACGAATAAGAGCCCGGAGGAGATCTACCAGACGGGCTTACGGGAAGTAGCCCGTATAAGGGGTTTGATGGATAGTTTGAAGAATGCCGTGGGTTTTAAGGGCGATCTGGCCGCCTTTTTTGAATATATGAGGACGGATAAAAAGTTTATGCCGTATAAAAGTCCCCGGGAGGTGCTGGCGGCTTTTGAGAGGATCCACAGGACGATGGAGCCTGCGCTGGCAAAAATGTTCCATCATGTTCCCAGGACGCGTTTCGAGATCCGTCAGACAGAGGCTTTCCGGGCGGCCAGCGCCAGCGCGGAATATTTCCAGGGCACGGCTGATGGTAAACGGCCTGGCGTATTCTATGTTCCCATCCTGGATGCCGCCAAATTCAATACTACTTCGGGGATGGAGTCGCTGTTCCTTCATGAAGCCATCCCGGGTCATCACTATCAGATATCGCTGCAGCAAGAGAATAGTTTGTTACCTTCTTTCAGGCGTTTTGGCGGTAACAATGCGTATGTGGAGGGCTGGGCGTTGTATTGCGAGTCGCTGGGCAAGGAGCTGGGTCTTTATACGGACCCTTATCAGTATATGGGTGCGCTGGGCGATGAGATCCACCGGGCGATCAGGCTGGTGGTGGATGTGGCCATCCATGCAAAGGGGATGACGCGGGAAGAGGCCATCAAATACATGATGGCCAATGAGGCGATCTCTTTGGAGGGCGCAACGGCCGAGATCGAGCGTTATATGGCGATACCGGGACAGGCATTGGGTTATAAGATCGGGGCATTGAAGATCCGGGAGCTGAGAAATAAATATGAGGCGGAGCTGAAAGATAAGTTCCAGCTGGCCGACTTTCACGATGAGATCCTGAAAGACGGGGCCATGCCGCTGGAAGTGCTGGAAAAAAAGATGGATGCATGGGCTGAGAAGGTTAAAAGTCGAGCTTAAGGTTGATAGCGGGTGTCACGTGTTTAAACAGGTCATTAAAGTACATGCCGGGCTGGAGAAAAAGGCTGTTCTTCACCAGCTTTGCGGTCCCCAGAAAAAGCCGGTAGCTGTTCTTTTCAAAAAAATCCCCGTCCCGCCGCACGAGCCAGCCGAAAGAGACGTAGGGATTAAAATAGGCCATGCGGGCGGTATTCTCATCTTTCCATTCCCTGCTGAGCTCGACGGTGAGAAATTCGTTGCGATAGGTCTGCAGGTGTCTCTGTGCGTTGGTCTGCCATAGGAACACGGGCTGCCATAGGAAGGCAAGCTTGCGGTAGGCATCCCCCTTGTTGAAATTAAGTCCGAGGCCAAGACCGAAGGACGGCGCGAAATAGCTTTTATAGTTCCCTACGTTGACCTGGATCTCGCTGCCGAGGAAGAAAACGTCATGGGCCATGCCTATATAGCCGGCGGGCTGGGGTGCGGTGATCGCGGGGTCTTTTTCCATTTGCCAGATCTTCCCTGTGCGCACCCAGTAGCCTCTCATATTTTTCTGCAGCCAGCGGATCTTCTCATTCAGCCCTCCGGTGATATAGTTTGACAGCTGGTGATAGTCGTTGAGATAAAGGCTAAGGCGGTCCTGTCTGATGCCATCGTGGCGGCGACCGGCGCTGACAGGGTATTCCAGCACGATCTGGATCGTATCCTGCTCCAGGCGGAGCGAGGCGGGTTCCGCCTGATCCAGCAGAAAGCTCGACGCCTTGGGATAGAAAGTCTGAAGGCGGACCTTCTTTTTTCCTGCGGCATCTATCACATAGTCGATGATATGCCAGGCCAGCGGATCGGAAAGGGAGTCGTTAAAGGGTTTCATGTCGGCCAGGAATACCATCAATAAAGAGTCGATGTTCGTAAATCTGGCGATATCCTGTTCGTCTTCCAGCTCCAGGCACAGGCTGTTGCCTTTTCCCATATCGATCCAGAACCGTCTTTCGAGATTGTCGTATGATATGCCGAATGTTTTGATACCTGCGCGTACCTGGTGTTGAGCGCATAAGGTTCCCGTGATGCTCAGCAGGGTGAGCACCGTAGAAATGATCTTGTTCATGATGTTATGGGTTTGGTATGGTGTGTTTGAATAAAATGATCGGGTAGTCTGTCTGGCGTGTTTCAAAGGTGGTAGCGGGGCGGAGCACGTCCTGTGCGGGAATGAGGCCGATGTGCAGGCGACCGGGTTTTAGCCGCGGGCCTGCGGTGGAAGTGGCAAGCTGCGGGGGTTCGAGCTCGTTGATATGTATGACCCTGGGTTCTTTTTTGGGTGGTGTCTGTGCGGTGATGAGTGGTTTAGAGGGGTCAGGATGGGTTTCTTTCAAAAGATCGGGGTGATCCATAGTGCCGGGGACCGGGGATTGCCGGCCGGTGGCGGCAAGGGACAGGACAGTGGTCGCAACGGACGGGGTGGTGTTCTTTGCTATATGGCCGGGTCTTTCCCCGCGGGCAGGATGCAGTGGTGTAGCGGTTGCCGTCGCCGGGCCCGGCAAGTTGCTTTGTGTCTCCGGCATGGGGTTCGGTGTCCGGGGTTGAGACTGGCTGGCCGGGTGTGCCTGGGCTCTGTGTGTCCCGGGCTGAACGGCTATTTCCGGCATGTTGGGGTGAGGTATGACCTTCTTTTCCCTGAGGAAGAAAGCGGCGGGGACCAGTGCCAGCAGGAGACAGGCGGCTGCGGCCCACAGCCAGGGCAGGGTCTTGCGGCGGGGTGTTTCCCCGAGACGCTCGTATAATTTATCCCAGGCGGCTTCTTTATCCGTGAGTCCTGCTCCGGGCAAGGCGCCCGGCTCTTCCAGGCGATGGCGCCACGATCTGAATTCACTGGGTCTTTCGTTGTCCATAACTGATGCCTTTTTGTAATAACATTTTTTGTAATAGTGCTCTTGCCTTGCTCAGCTGGGATTTCGATGTGCCTTCGGCGATACCCAGCTCACCGGCGATCTCCCTATGGTCCATCCCTTCGACAACATGGAGATTGAATACGGTCCTGTAGCCCACCGGCAGCTGTACGATCATATCGAATATCTCCCCGGCCGAGAGCCAGTCCAGGAAATCCGTCTCCATGGGGATGTCTTCGGCCTCCACTTCCGCCAGCATGGTAAAGACGTTCTTTTTTCGCAGGAACATCAGGCATTCCCGGACCATGATGGTCTTTATCCAGCTATAGAGGGCGGCATCTCCCTGGTAGGTAAATCCGGGGAGGGTCCGGAAAAACTTCACGAACCCGTCCAGCAGTCTTTCTTCGGCGTCCTCCCGGCTTTTCAGATAGCGGCAGCAGACGGCCATCATGGGATCGGCGAAGCGATCGAAGAGGCATTTTTGCGCGGCGGCGTTGCCTTTTGCTGCATCTTTTATGAGAGGGGCTATTTCCATGGCTGGTGACGGGTCAAGTTAAACCTTTCTGTCTGATCAAATGCAGTTATGGAAGACCTGGTTGCCTGGGTAGGGAAATTGGTACGGCCGGCCGGCCGGCCTTGAGGGAAAAGTCGGAAAAACCGGCGTTGGGGAAATTCACTTTTTTGGTACGGCCCCAAAAAAATTAGTGAGGATGTACTAAAAATATTAGTGTGTATAAAATAATTACCATACCTTTACTGAATCAATAATTTTGGGAGAACTAAAAAATACGATTATGTCAAATGCAGAAAAACTCAAGGCTTTAAAGCTGACTATAGATAAGATCGACAAGGATTTCGGGAAGGGAAGCGTCATGATGATGAATGAAAAAAGCCAGGAGCCGATGGAAGTCGTTTCCACGGGTTCTATTGGGCTGGACATGGCATTAGGCGTAGGTGGTCTCCCGAAAGGAAGGGTGGTCGAGATCTATGGTCCTGAATCTTCCGGTAAGACGACCATCGCCACGCACATCATTGCGGAAGCGCAGAAAAAAGGCGGCATGTGCGCCATCATCGACGCCGAGCATGCGTTTGATAGCGGCTATGCGCAGAAGCTGGGTGTGGATATCGATAACCTTCTTATCTCTCAGCCGGACTACGGCGAGCAGGCATTGGAAATTGCGGATCGTCTGATCCTTTCCGGCGCTTTGGATGTTGTAGTCATCGATTCCGTAGCGGCCCTGGTGCCAAAGGGCGAGCTGGAGGGTGAGATGGGGGACAGCAAGATGGGTCTTCAAGCCCGTCTCATGTCGCAGGCGCTGCGCAAGCTAACGGCCACCATCAGCAAGACCAACACCATCTGTATCTTCATCAACCAGCTGCGTGAAAAGATCGGGGTCATGTTCGGCAACCCTGAGACGACCACCGGCGGAAACGCGTTGAAGTTCTATGCTTCCGTAAGACTGGATATCCGTCGTATGGCGCAGATCAAGGATGGAGAAGAGGCGATAGGCAACCGTGTAAAAGTAAAAGTTGTAAAGAACAAGGTCGCTCCTCCTTTCC
>DASZVM010000075.1:0-2818 GCA_035547295.1 Puia sp.
AACCTCGAAAAGCTAAAACAGCTCTCACCGGCTAATTTCCTCGCTCCCCTGCACAAAGAGATCGTCCATATTGCAAAGACCGTACGGGAAGCAAAAGCCATCGCCGAGGAAGAAGCGCTACTGCGCTCCAATGCCGAAGCCGTCTGGACGCCCGAGCGGCTGAGAATAGAAGTGTCCAATCTGCTCCAGAACAAAAAAATGGTGGTGGTTTCCAATAGAGAACCCTACATGCATATCCATTCCGGACGAGAGATAAAATGCATCGTGCCCGCCAGCGGGATGATCACCGCTATGGAGCCTATCCTGAAAGCCTGCGGAGGACTATGGATCGCTTCCGGCATGGGCGATGCGGACAAAGAGACCGTAGACAAATACGACAAGATACTCGTCCCGCCGGACAAGCCGGAATACACCCTCCGCCGCCTCTGGCTCACCAAAGAAGAAGAAGACCATTTCTACTACGGCTTTTCAAACGAAGGGCTCTGGCCCCTATGCCACATAGCCCATACACGCCCCATATTCAGGAAAGAAGACTGGGACTACTACAAGAAAGTGAACGAAGACTTCGCCCGGGCCGTGATACAGGAAATAAAAGGCGAAGATCAGCCCCTGGTGCTCATTCAGGATTATCATTTCGCGCTCCTGCCGGAACTCATCAGAAAAGAACGCCCCGACGCGAAGATCGCCATCTTCTGGCATATCCCCTGGCCCAACGCCGAATCTTTCGGTATATGCCCCTGGCAGAGAGAGATACTGAAAGGCATGCTGGGGGCCGACCTCATCGGCTTCCATACCCAGTTCCATTGCAACAACTTCCTGGAGACAGTCAACACAGCCCTCGAATCCAGGGTCATCTGGGAGAATTATTCAGTCAGGATCGGCGGCGCCACCACCATCGTCAAACCCTTTCCCATCAGCATCGACTTTACCCTCAAGGACTATGATAACAAGGTCCCGAAAACAGAGCACAACAAACTCCTCGCCGATTACGGCGTCACAGCTGAATTCCTGGGCATCGGCGTAGACCGCATCGACTATACAAAAGGTATCATCGAAAAATTCCTCGCCATCGAACGTTTCCTGGAAAAGAACCCTTCCTACACCGGTAAATTCACTTTTGTACAAATAGGCGCCCCAAGCCGGACCCTCCTTAAAAGCTACGCAGACACGGTCAGCGCTGTCGAAAATGAGGCGGATCGCATCAACTGGCGTTTTAAGACCAGGAATTGGAAACCCATCCTCCTGCTGAAAAGGCATCATAGCCACGAAGAAATAACCCCCTTCTACGTATCCGCCGACCTGTGCATGGTCACCTCCCTCCACGATGGCATGAACCTCGTGGCAAAAGAATTCATAGCCTCCAGAGGCGCCAATGACGGCACCCTGATCCTCAGCCGCTTTGCAGGTGCCTCCCAGGAATTGACCGGCGCCCTCGTCGTTAATCCCTACGACATCGAAAAAATGGCGGACGCAATAGAACAAGCCCTGGAAATGCCCCTTGATGAGCAACGACATCGCATGCAAAAAATGAGACAATCCCTGGTCGAACATAACATCTTCTCCTGGGCATCTCATCTGCTGAGAACATTATCCTCCATCTACCATTGAGGATCCCTGTCGGCGGATAATACCGTATTTATCTCGCACCCTGCCCCTCCAGGAACACCATATTGCCCAGCAACGATATCACCATTTGCGGGGTATGCATGTTGAATTGCGCAAAAGACGCCTCCACACCCACTTTAATGGTAAAAGCATTGTCAGTCTCCGTCAACATCCTGAACATATCCTCATCGGTACGGTCATCCCCTATCGCCAATATAAAATCCCTCTCTTCCTGAGACAATACATGCTGGATCGCAGTCCCTTTATCCGTCCCCCTGTTCCTCACTTCAATGATCTTGTTACCCAGCATCACCTGTAATTTCTGCTCCTCCGCTATCCGGCACAACGCCGCATACATCTCCATCTTCACTTCCGCTACCTGCTCCGGCGGCGAGTTCCTGTAATGCCATACGATGGAAAAATCCTTGTGCTCGATAAAAGAGTGAAGACATTTTTCCAGGTAACCCTGCATCACCCGTTCCACTTCCGTTTGCCATTTCACCGCCGGCATGGCCCGCTCCTCCCATTGCCCCTGATGATACCGCACCCTGGCCCCATGCTCAGCAATGATATTGACAGGTAAATGCCCCAGCCAGTTGTCCAGCGTCCGACTGTCCCGTCCGCTGACGATATACACCGAATTACGCGGGTTCCTGGCGATTTTGTCAAGGATGTCCAGCAGGAGATTATCAGGCTTGGCAAGAGCAGGCAGGTTAAAAAAAGGTGTCAGCGTCCCGTCATAATCCAATAAAAAAAGACGCTTCGGAGCACTGCGGTACCTGTCAAGGAGCCCATTCCTCGAATGCACATCGAAAAAACGTACCCGGAAATGCGCCTGTCTCGCCTTCGATGTCCGTAAAGCGGAAAGGCTGTCACGCAGCCACCCCTTATCCCGTTCCTCGATCCTGATCGTACGCTCTTCACTGTCGATGCCTAACAGCAGCTGCACGCATTGTAAAAAATTATCCCTGTCCCTCTCCCGCTGAAAAGCGACAAGATCGGCTCCCAATATGCCCTTCAATACTTCTTCCTGCCGGTGGCGCGGCATCCGCTTCATAGCCTCATACCCGGGGAATTCAACGGACACGAAACATCCAACACTGATCTCCGGCATTCTTTTACGGACCTGTGCAGCCAGCGGCAATAGACGATGATCCGCTATCCATATGGTGTCATTCGGCCGGATATACCGTTCCAAAGCCTCTGAAAATTC
>DASZVM010000076.1:0-1914 GCA_035547295.1 Puia sp.
ACTGGCGCTCAGGTGCCAGGTTCGAGCCATAGCCGCTATGCTTGCGGGCATATTGTTGTATCCTTTTCCTGATCCGGCTATGAGGGCGATTAATTTTTTCATGCGTATTTTTTTAAAAACATGCCAGCCCCGTAGAAACAGGACCGGGTCGCTGAAACCATAACTTCAGCCGATTGTAAGACTTTATGCTTAGGGTATCTGCAGGTTCGTGCTTCCATCCTGCTGTACCCAATATTTAAAAGTGATATACGGCACGGGTGTCGACAGGGTGGGGCTGACGGGATTGCCTTTGTACAGACTGATCATCTGCAATTTTGCATACTTGCCGTTAGCCATTTTTATCACCAGGGTCCTGGCCTGTATCGGGGTCAGCAGATGCGTGGTGGAATTATACTGGTACCACCCGGGCCAGCTGTCCGAAGGATATCCATCCATACCGGCCGAGCCGTTGACATTCACCTCCGCAGGGACGGTCTTTACGCTGTCAAAGGGCTGGTTGACGATGTACAGGGCGCCTTGCGTGTTGCCTCCATATCCTGGGCTCCCCGGGTTCGTGCCATTGTTGATCGTTACATAAGAGTTGTAGAGATCCGTAAAGGACACATCCCAGCCGGCGCTTTGCTTCTGGGAAGAGTCGACGGTGCTATTGGATGTAAAGCTGAAATAAACGGTCTTTGCAGAGCCGCCGGGCGTAGCTGCGGTGTCTCCGGGCAGGTCTGACACATATATGATATTCTTTCCGTCCTTTTCTACATAGGTGGATAGCCGGGTCCTGACAGTGGGATCCACCTTGCTATCCTTCTTACAGGATGCGACGGAAAGTATAATGACGAATAAACCGATGGCTCCTGCGATCTTTCTACGTTGCATGCTATTGTTCATTTATGGGTGATTGATTGTTGACCTTATTCCAATTCCAGCGTAACCCTGCAAACATCTGGCGCCCTGGCTGTCCCGCCACCAGCGCATTCGTATAGTCTGCGGCATTCTCCACCGATACCTGCAGGGTCAGACGGGGATTGCGGAACGATCTTTCAAGACTGAATGCCAGGAGACAATAGGCCGGCACGAATTGATCATAGCGATCTATATAGCCATTCCCATTCTGATCCGCAAAACCGGCCTTGCTGAGATAATTGGCCCTCGCTCCAGCCGACAGCCCCCACCAGGGCAGGATATAGAAAAGCTTTGCATTCAGCTGATGACGGCTGCGCTGCTGCAGTCCAAAATAATCGGCAGAAGTAGCCCGGTGTCTAACACCACCGGGATCGGTGAGCATAGCATAATTGCCTGCCCCTGCCTTAATAGAATCGATGATATCCTTATCTTTTGCGTACAGCAGCTGATAGCCTGTCTGTAATTCCAGCCCCCTGCATATCCTTATTTGGGCCGACGCTTCAATGCCTTTTGTATAGACCCTGGATACATTGATATAGGAGTAGACAAACCATCCATTGGTCCTGGCGGCCACTGGCAGAGACTGTATAAGGTTGCTCACATGATTATAAAAAGCGTTCAGCTCCATACGCACAGAGCCTGTAGGCTTATATAATACTCCTGCATTATAGCTCCACGAACGTTCTGCCTTCAAGTCGGCTGCCGCCTGGTAAGCCGCCGGATAGATGGTGGTGATCTCTCCGGCTTCCTGCATCTGCTGTAGCCACCCTTTCTTTAGCTCTTCCGTCCCCAGTACGGTATAACCTACGAGAGGATTGGTAAAAGTGAGATACAGCTGCCGGAAGTCAGGCGCTTTGAACCCTCTTCCCAGCGAAGCCTTGAAAGATAGCTTCTTGCTCAGATGATATTGCAGGGCCAGCTTGGGGCTTAGCACGGAGCCATAAACACTGTGTATGTCGCCCCGCACTCCCCCGATGATATTCCAGCGCGTGCCGGGGTCCTATTGGTACTGCGTAT
>DASZVM010000077.1:0-3582 GCA_035547295.1 Puia sp.
TGAGAAACCTGTTCGTGGATATAGAATGACGCTGGGTGGGAGCGCTTCGGATCACCTAAGTCCCCGGAAAGCGCCCCTGGTCGTCATCTGTGTGGATGACGGGGCGGATGTGGAAGTGGGAGGTGCTGTGCTGCATAAAAAAGGTGACTATGTCTTTATCCCTGCCGGCTCGAAGCCGGACTTTCAGAACAAGGGTCTGGCGGAGACAAAGCTGGCGGTGTTTGAGCTGAAGTGAGGGTGTGTCATGCCCCACCCAGCAATCCCGCCGAGATCGCTTTGGTCGTGATCTCCCCCAGGGTACCCACTATGTCGGATACCTTTTTGATGACCCCTGCCAGCTTAGCCAGCTTTTCGCCGGCGGTTTCCATTTTTGCCGTCAGCTGCTGCAGATCGGTGTTGGCGGCATTGATCTTATCCACCATGGCCTGCATGGTATCCTGGATCAATGTATCCTGAAGGTCCATCTGGTCGCTGATGGCCTGTCTGATCAGCTTTTTTTCGACGGGCGTAAGAGCGGGGTCCTTTAAAGCGTCCTGAAGCTGGCCGATGAGGCTATTCACTTGCTTTAATGCGTTGAGTGTTTCGGTGTTCATATCCGATAAAGTTTATGGGAGTTTGATCAATCCGGATAAGGAAGAAAAGGCGTTGCCGGCTGTCTGTACATCCGTTATCAGCTGCTGCGTCTGCCAGATGATGTCTTTTAGATCCTTTTTTTCCCGTACATTCTTTACCAGCTCTGCATGGGCCAGGGCAAGGCTCTTTGCCGCCTGTACCACCCCCTGGCGAAGGGCCTCGGTATTGTCATAAGCGGTCAGCTCATCATAATAGAATTTTACGCTCCAATAATTGGTACGGCTGCTGTCGCTGAGGATAGAACGTTTATAGCTTTGGATAAAAAAATCCTTTTCCAGTCCCAGCAAGGTCTTTAATGAGGGCAGGTTCCTACCTGCGGCGTCTGTGAACGTTTCTCCATCCAGTACGGTGACGAGGTTGCGGGTGGTCACCTGTACCATGGTGTCTGCCGCGAGGACGAACTCTTTTAGCGCGGAGGTCTGCTTATGCCGGGTCAGCACTTTCCCTGCCATCAGGATCACTTTTGATATGCTGTTCCCCAGGCCGGCGGGAAGCGTATCCTTTACCTTCGAATTATAGGTGCTTACGAGATTGCCCAGGTTCTCTCCCAGCGAGGTGGTGGGGGCATCGAGATCGGTGATATAATGTTCGCTGCTCAATTTGGTCAGTAAGCCTGCATATTGCTGGAGAAGCTGGAGGGAAAGATCGAATTTTGCGGACAGCTGTACCGCGTTGTTATAGCTCTTGCGGGCGGAGTCCATCCTGCGGGTAATGTCGTCGGCATCCGCGAACTGGCTCTGGCTGGCCACCACTATCTCAGTATGCAGATGGAATTCGGCCCGCTGGCGCGCTACGGCGCTGGGGAAGGCGCTGTAGCTTTTTGCGGTGGCGGCGAAAGCATTGATATTCTTCACCTGGCTGTCCGTAAGAACGGCACAGCCGGAGAGGGTGAGAGAAATGGCAAGAGATAGGATGATGGCTTTTGCAGGTGCGATCTTCATTGGAAAGGTTAGTTTAGGAAAGTAAATGTACGAGGTTATTTCCTTCAAGCTGCGTATATTTAAAGATGATGCCGATACTCTATCTGATCATAGGCCTTGTCGCAGGAGTGGTGCTGACCTATACGCTTACGGGCGCGAACAGGGCCCGCTACATCCCCCTGGATACTTTTAACCTTCTCAAAGAGAAGCTCGCCCAGGCGGAAAAAGAGCTGGCCGGCCAGACACAGGAGATCATGGGACTGACCAACCAGCTGACGGCGATGGAGCAAAACGAAAAACATTTCTCCGAGAAGATCACGGGCTTCAAAGAAGAGCTGCAACGCATGCACGAGTTGTCCCACGAACAATTCAGGAATATTGCCAGCCGGATACTGGAAGACAGACAAACGGCTTTTGTAGCCACCAATAAAAAAGAGCTGAACGAGATCCTCGGCCCTTTCCGGGAAGGTCTCACGGAATTCCGCAAAAAAGTGGAGGATACCAGGAAGGAAGATATCGCGGACCTTACCTCCCTGAAAAAAGAGATCGAGGGATTGGAAAAATTGAACTCACGGCTCAGCGAAGATGCCCGCAACCTGGCCATGGCCTTAAAGTCCGAAGTAAAGATCCAGGGTAACTGGGGAGAGGACAGACTGAACATGATACTGGAGGCGGAAGGTCTGCAGAAATATATCGACTACACCCGGGAGGAACAATACCAGGACGAAGAAGGAGGCCGCATGCGCAAGCCGGACTATATCCTGCGGCTGCCCAACGGGAAGCATATCATCATCGACAGCAAAGTGTCCCTTACGGCCTATAGCAGCTATTTCAATGCAGAAGGTCCGGAACAAAAGGCCCTCTTTTTAAAGCAGCATGTAAGAAGCATAACGGACCATATCAATAGCCTTGCGGACAAGAATTATCAATCCCTGGCAGGGCTGAATACGCCGGATTATGTATTTATGTTCATGCCCATCGAGTCCGCCCTGACACTGGCTATGAATCAGAACCAGGAGCTTTTTACCCATGCGCTGAACAGAAAGATCGTGCTGATAACACCCACTACGCTGGTGGCCACCCTGAAGGTGGTACGTTTGTTGTGGCAAAAGGAGAACCAGGTAAAGAATGTGGAAGAGATCTTTAAACAATGCGGGGCCCTCTATGACAAATTTGTGGATTTTATAGGGGACATGGACAAGATCGAAGAAGCCCTGAACAGTGCGGGCACTGCATACAGGGAAGCGATGTATAAGCTGAAGGCCGGTGAGCGAAAAGGTTTTACCATCATGGGCCGTATGGAAAGTATCCGCCGCCTGGAAGCCAGGGTGAGCAAGGTGATGCCGGCCAGACATCTGGAAAATAATTCATATGAAGAAGATCATCGTGCTAATGGCAATCCTCCTGCTGGTGAAATTGCCGGGGAGAACACAGACAAAGGGGTCGGACCTCTATCTGACGCCTTCCGACCCCCGAAGAGCAACCAATAGCAGCATTGTCCTGCAAACAAAACAGGATGGCGATCTGCAGCGCTGGACATTGGTGGAGCAGCATCCGACGATGTGAGGCTTACGCCGGGCAGGGGTTTTGGATCTTAAGGCTGCAAATTATTGCCTTTGCCAAACACCTTTACATCGAAATAGCTGTCGGACATTCGGAGATTGGGTTGAATATACGCCTTGATCGTACTGTTGGTCTTTAGTTGCGGCAGCGCGATGAGTGAATTCCTGGTATTGCCTAATTCTACCTGCGAAGTATAAAGCAGGTTGTCCGCGCCTTTCTGGATGACGGTTACGACGGATCTGGCCGGGGAAAGGGCTTTGCCGGATATGAGGAAATCCGACACTTTTTTAAAATCCCCATCATACATCCTGAAGATGTAATTGTTGCCTGATCCGGTGACACTGTCCCTGAAATCCGTTTCCAGATGAATGTATCCCTTTACCAGGAGCGCCTGATTGCAGTTTACCACGAACGCTTCTCTCAGATGTGTGTTTACAACGTCATAGGAGATCCATATGGTATTCTT
>DASZVM010000078.1:0-10332 GCA_035547295.1 Puia sp.
CTCCTCCGGACACTCCACCAACGGTATTGAACTTTGATTACTATGATTACTATGGAACCGACGTATTTACAAAAGATCGCAGAGAAATTACAATTCAGTCTTAAGCAGGTGAACAATATCCACGGCCTGCATGCCGAAGGAGCCACTATCCCATTCATGGCCCGCTATCGCAAGGAGGCTACGGGGAATATGGACGAAGTGCAGATCAACGATGTGGTGGAACAGATAAAATATTTCACCGAGCTGGATAAAAGAAAAGAAACTGTGCTGAAGACCATCGAAGGGCTGGGAAAGCTTACGCCGGAATTGAAAGAGCGTATCGAAAATTGTTATGACGCCACCATCTTAGAAGATATTTACCTGCCTTATAAGCCCAAACGCAAGACCCGGGCCACCACGGCCATTGAAAAGGGACTGGAGCCGCTGGCTAAATTCCTTTTCGAGCAAGGCGCCGGCGATCTCAACGAGGAAGCGGCGAAGTTCCTGAACGAGCAGGTGAAGGACGCCAAAGAAGCATTGCAGGGCGCAAGGGACATCATTGCGGAATGGATTGCGGAGAATGAGCAGGCCCGTAATAAGGTACGGCAGCTATTTACGGAAAGCGCAGCGCTTAGCTCCAAAGTGCTGGGGTCCAAGAAAGACGAAGAAGAAGCGCAGAAATACCGGGATTATTTCGAGTTCAACGAGCCCCTGGCTGCCTGTCCTTCCCACCGGATACTGGCTATCCGGAGAGGTGAGAAGGAAGGTTATCTCATCATGGATATCAACATCGACAAACAGACGGCCGTGGACAACCTGGAAAGGATATTTATCAAAGCGTCCACGCCTGCAGCGGGAGAAGTGAAGAAAGCCGCGGAAGATTCGTTTGACAGGCTGTTGAAGTCTTCCATCGAAAATGAGTTCAGGCTTATCAGCAAGAATAAGGCGGACGAGGAGGCTATCCGGGTATTTGCGGAAAATCTTCGCCAGCTGCTGCTGGCCTCTCCCCTGGGCTCCAAGAGGATACTTGCCCTTGACCCCGGCTTCCGTACGGGCTGTAAAGTGATATGCCTGGATGCGCAGGGAAATTTTCTGCATAACAGCACTATCTATCCCCACCCGCCGCAACAGGAAGTACAGGCCGGCATTGCGGAGCTCCGGCGTCTGGTGGACAAATACGACATCGAAGCCATTGCCGTGGGGAATGGAACAGCGGGGCGTGAGACGGAGCAGCTGGTGCGGGGGATCGATTTTGGAAAACGTGTCAGCATCTTTATGGTGAATGAAAGCGGCGCCTCCATCTATTCCGCCAGTGAAACGGCCCGGGAAGAATTCCCTGACCAGGATGTTACGGTACGGGGCGCCGTGAGCATCGGCCGTCGTCTGCTGGACCCTTTGAGCGAGCTGGTAAAGATAGATCCGAAGTCCATTGGGGTAGGGCAGTATCAGCATGATGTCAACCAGACCAAGCTGAAAGAGGAGCTGGACAGGGTGGTAGAAAGCTGTGTGAACCATGTCGGCGTGGACCTGAATACAGCCAGCAAGCATCTGCTGACCTATGTCTCGGGGCTTAGCGCTACCCTTGCAAAGAATATTGTAGAGTACCGGGCTAAGAACGGCGCTTTTGCCGGCCGGGAAGAGCTGCGGAAAGTAAGTCTGATGGGACCGAAGACCTTTGAGCAATGTGCGGGGTTCCTCCGTATCCATGGGGCTGCCAATCCCCTGGACAACAGTGCTGTTCATCCGGAAACCTATCATGTGGTGGAAGCGATGGCCAGCGACCTGGGGTGCACGGTGACGGACCTGATCCAACAGCCGGAGCTTCGGAAAAAGGTAGTTAAAAAGAAATATATCTCCGAGAAAGCGGGCGAGTTCACCATCGACGATATCATGAAGGAGCTGGAAAAGCCTGGTCGTGATCCGCGCAGCGTCATCGAAGAATTCCGTTTTGAAGAGACGATCAAGACCATGGAAGACCTTAAGCAGGGTATGACGGTGCCGGGTATCGTCACCAATATCACGAATTTCGGAGTCTTTGTGGACATCGGTGTCAAGCAGGATGGACTGGTGCATATCTCCCAGCTGAGCAATACGTATGTATCGGACCCCAATGAGGTGGTAAAGCTGCAACAGAAGGTGATGGTTACGGTGATGGAAGTGGACATTGCCCGCAAACGGATATCCCTTTCCATGAAGGGGAACAAGGTAGCCGGGGCCAAGCCGCAGGGAGGTGACGGACGGCGTGCGGGGAAAGGACCTGCTGAGAAGGGAGGGAGTAAAGGAGGGGATAAGCCATTGGATCCTTTTCAGGCAAAGCTGATGGAGCTGAAGAAGAAGTTTAAGTAGCTTGCTGTTTCTTTCTTTGGAGGTACATATCCAGCATCACCAGCCCGAGGATCACCAGTATCAGGACGAACAGGTTGGTATAGGGACTGGTGAATATTTTTACCCAGTTGAACGTCCTCATTTTTGTATCGAGGTCGTATCCCGTCACACCGGATGACGATCCGCCGCCTGACCATTTGAACTGTCCCAGGCAATAGACCAGCAGACCACCGATCATCGTCAGGAAGAAAGCGCCGATGCTACGGATGATATTTTTATTGATATAGGTCTTTGTGGCCGGCGCCACCTGGAGCCGGGTGATCTCTTCCATCACGTTTTTGGAAAACCTCATGGAAGGCGCATCCATCTCCACCTCCTGCATCATCTGATGGATGTTCAGCAGCTCCTTATATTTCCGCTGCCATTCCAAATTCTCCGCCAGCAAGGTTTCGATGGACGACCGTTCCGCCGGGGTGCTGTGTCCGTCGATGTAATCCCACAGGCGTTCTTCCATTTGAATATACGTACCCATAATCGTTGTTTCAAAGTTAGTAACTTTAGTTTCCCTGTATCTCACGTACTTCATGACTGAAATATTTTTCCATTTTCTCTTTCAGGCGGTGTCTGGCCCGGTGTAATTTTACTTTTACCGTATTGGGTTCCAGGCCCATGATCCTGCCGATCTCTTCCAGGGATTGCTCCCCTTTATAAAACAGGGTGATCAGCTGAGCGTCATCGGGGCTGAGCAGGCGGATGGCCTGGCTTACCATGGCATGCCTGGACTTTTGCTCGACTGTGTCGGCCTTGAAGCCGGATTCCTTATTTTCCAACTGCAGGAAGGTCCTTTCGTTGTCGATGGAGGTGATATCCAGCTTTTTTTTCCGGAGAAAGGTGATGCAGCTGGTACGGACGATGGTATACAGCCAGGTGCTGAACCTGGATTCTCCCCGGAAGTCGGCCAAAGAGCGATAAGCTTTTACAAATATGTCCTGGGAGATCTCTTCTGCATCTTCGCGGCTGTCCGTAAAACGTAGTACCAGGGTAAAAACATAACTCTGATAACGTTCCACCAGCTGGGCAAAAAAGGTTTGCTCCCCTTGCAGGATTTTGCTAATGAGCTCTGTATCAGAAAGTCCGGTGTGTAGCACGGTTATAAGACGGCGGCTGCCGGGGGCAGGTTACAGAAAGGTACGATTTTGTATGCATCCGGGTTCGCATCTGTGGTCCGGCTGGGGGTGTAACCTGCGGGTGCATGAGGTAGTCTTAGTTGCTGTAAACCGTCGATCGGCTCTTTGTAAAAGAAATTTACTGTTAATTGTAACCCCGGACCGGCTGCAGTAGTCCGATGGGTGTCTGTATGCAAAGAAGCCGAAAGCATTAATTAAAAGAAAAAAACAATACAATGGATCCTGCACAATTAGGCGTTTTGTGGTTGATACTTACCTGCCTGGGAATTCTTGCCATGATATTTGGCATACGTTATATGCGGAATAAAGAGATAATGGCTATGATAGAGAAGGGGTTGGACCCCAATATCAAGCCGGAGAGGCCCCGTCCCGCCCCTTTCCGTAACCTGAAATGGGGGCTGCTGCTGGTGGGTGCGGGGCTTGGGCTTTTTGCGGCCTACCTGATGGATAATACGCTCCTTTATCGTATCGGGCATGATCATGATGAGATCAATGGGGCGAATGTATCGATCTATTTTGCCATGATCGCCATTGGAGGCGGGCTGGGATTGATCACGTCGTACAGGATAGAGAAGAAGGAGCTGTTGGATAAGAAGGATTAACGGTGGCTGAATGAGTTTATGAGCGCCAGCCTATCGGCTGGCGTTCAGTGTTTCCAAGGCCTTCTTCACCACGGGGTCGTATGCGTTGCTGACCTCATAGTATCCTTCCGTGCGCCAGATCTGTCTGGCCATCAGGGCTCTCATGCGATGCTGAAGGACCTCTTTATCCTTTTGGGGGATGGCGTGCAGGTCGATGGTATCGTGGGCGGCGTAGGATGCCAGGCCATTCCAGAGCTGGTCATCTCCATGGAAGCCGGCTATAAATTCCGCCGGGGATCTATAGGACTGGAAGAGGGACTGATGTTGGATATAGTAGCTATAGATAAAACGGCTGAGTGTCCCATCGAGGTAGAGGGCGGTAATATTCTTATCCAGGGTGGTTGTATCAAAGCCTACGAAGATGTCCGGCGTAATGCCGCCGCCGCCGAATACGGTGCGGTGCTCTTTGCCAAAGGTCTTATAGGCAGGGCCGGTATGAGCGGCGGCGCTGTCTCCGTGGATTACTTCCCCGCTGCGAAACCTTTTCATCACTTCCTCGTTGTAATCTT
This sequence comes from Puia sp., assembly GCA_035547295.1. Taxonomy (GTDB): domain Bacteria; phylum Bacteroidota; class Bacteroidia; order Chitinophagales; family Chitinophagaceae; genus Puia. Next base: position 4,642 of record DASZVM010000078.1, read on the forward strand.
CATGTCCTTTGTCGTAGGGTTTTTGGATGCTGCGTCCTGTGGGGGTATAATAGCGTGCAACTGTCAGGCGCAGGGCGGAACCGTCGCTCAGCTGGTATTGTTCCTGTACGAGGCCTTTGCCGAAGGTCCTGCGGCCGATGATCGTGGCCCTGTCCCAGTCCTGCATTGCGCCGGCCAGCACTTCGCTGGCAGAGGCCGTCCCTTCGTCTGTCAGGATGGTCAGGGGGCCTTTTTCGAACAGGCCGTCCCGGCGGCAGTGGTATTCCACTTTAGGGGCCCGTGCTCCTACCGTATATACGATGAGCTTGTCGCCATCGAGGAAATCGTCCGCTATTTCGATGGATTCCTGGAGTATGCCCCCTCCGTTGCCGCGAAGGTCCAATATCAGCCGCTGGAGTCCATGTTGCTGTAAACCCTGTACGGCGGCGGCAAATTCACGGTGTGTGGTCTCTGAAAATTTATTGATGCGGATATATCCTGTCTGTTTGTCGATCATATAGGCGACGTCTACGGCGGGCAGGGGGATCGTACCTCTTGCGACGGTGACATCAAGAGGGTGGCCTTTCCTCAATATTTTTATCAGGGCCTTACTACCGCCGGGGCCTCTCAGCAAGGTCCTGATCTTATCAGTGGTAATACCGTTGCCGGCCACCGTGGAATCTCCTACTTTCAGGAATTTATCACCTACCTGCAATCCTGCCTTGTCGCTGGGGCCGCCAGCCAGTACATTGACTACGTTGACGGTGTCGTCGAATATCTGAAATTCTATGCCTACGCCTTCGAAATTTCCCTGCAGGTCTTCGTTGACCTCTGAAAGATCGACAGCGGGGATGAAGACGGAGTGGGGGTCCAGGCGGGCGAGCATGCCGTCTATGGCTGCATCGCCGAGGGTATCCATGGACACGGGGTCTACGTATTTCATATTTACGAGGTCGACCACCTCCTGTACGGGGGATTGCTTGCGTGTTTTAAAGAATCCCGAGGCGACGACATTACCTCTCAGGCGAAAACCGATGAGCATTCCCAGGGTCATTACGATGGCGAATAAAAGAGGCAACCAGACCTGTAGTTTTTTCATTCAGAGAAATTGACTAGGGCGCAAATTACGCAATACATAGTTAACTTGCAGCCCAAATGCGGACCAATGGTCCGGGAATGCGATTACCTTCGACAGGGAATTAAATGCGTACGAATGAATATATTGATAGCCGACAGCGGTTCGACCAAATGCGAGTGGTGCCTGCTGCATGACAACAAACGGAAAAAGGTGGATACACAGGGCATTAGCCCTTATTTTCTGGATACCGAAGGGATCGTGCGGGTGATGGAGACGGAGCTGAAGCCTGCACTTGCGAAATGGCCGGTGGATGTCGTCTATTACTATGGGACGGGCTGCAAGGACCCTAAGAACCAGAAGATGGTGCAAAAGGCTATCCGGCAGGTGTTTCCAGGAGTTTCGGCACATGTTACGGATGATCTGCTGGGCGCTGCGTTGTCCCTTTGCGGTCATACCAGGGGGATCGCCTGTATCCTTGGGACGGGGAGCAATTCCTGCTATTTTGACGGCAGAAAGATCGCCAAGAACAGCCCTGGCCTGGGATTTGTTTTAGGGGATGAGGGCAGCGGCGCCTACCTGGGTAAAAAGGTATTACAGTATTATCTTTACAATACTTTTGACGAGGACCTGCGGTATAAATTCGATGCGAAGTATGCCACCAATGTGAACGAGATACTGGAAAACGTTTATAAGCGGCCTTTGCCGAACCGTTATCTGGCCTCTTTTACGATGTTCCTGGTGGAGAACAGGGGGCATTATATGATCGAAAATATCATTGAAGACGGGCTGAACGATTTTTTCTTCCAACATTTGTGTAAGTACCGGGAAAGCTGGAAATTACCCATCCATTTTGTAGGCGGGGTGGCATATGGGTTCCGGGATGTGATCAGGGAGCTGTGCGGGACCTACGAGTTCGAGCTGGGGGAGATCCTGCAAAAACCGATGGAAGGGCTGGTAAAGTATCACAGTAAAAAACAATAAAAAAAACAATTCGTACAAAGTATGGCATTTGAGAAGGTTACCGAGGAGCCAAGCCAGTATCATGACCTGGAAAAGATGAGCATTCAAGAGATCCTTACCTCGATGAACAGGGAAGACAAGACTGTTCCGGAAGCAGTTGAAAAAGCTATCCCGCAGATTGAGAAGCTGACTGCGGTGATCACGGACAAGATGCTGGCAGGCGGCCGGCTGTTTTATATAGGCGCGGGTACCAGCGGGAGACTGGGTGTGCTGGATGCCAGCGAGATACCGCCTACCTATGGTATGCCTTTCGATCTGATCATCGGGGTGATCGCGGGAGGAGAAAATGCTATCCGCAAACCCATAGAGAATGCGGAGGATGACTCTTCGCAAGGGTGGGCGGACCTGGAGAAATATGATATCAATGAGAAGGATGTGGTAATAGGGATCGCGGCCAGCGGGACTACGCCTTATGTAATAGGGGCGATGAGAGGGTGCAGGGAGAGGGGGATCGTTACGGGCTGTATCGTGTGCAACCCGGGGTCGCCCGTGGCCGCGGAAGCAGACTATCCTATCGAAGTGGTGGTTGGTCCTGAATTCGTAACGGGCAGCACCCGTATGAAAAGCGGTACGGCGCAGAAACTGGTACTCAATATGATCTCTACTGCGGTGATGATCCAGATCGGGAGGGTAGAGGATAACAAAATGGTGAATATGCAGCTTACGAACAGCAAACTGGTGGACAGGGGGACCAAGATGGTGATGGAAGGGACGGGACTAACGGATTATGAGAAGGCAAAGGCCTTGCTGTTGAGATCGGGCAGTGTAAAAAAAGCGATAGAATCCTGTTAAGATATGCATGAAATAGAACCTTTTTATAATTGGCGTCATATGTATGTGAGCGAGGAAGACGAGCGATCGCCTTTTTACGGAAGGGTCTATTCGGAATTTGAGTTTACCCATACCATCTATAACTATTATATACATCCGCAGTGGGATGAGTTCGGTTCCCGCACGTTGTATATGAAAGTACTGATGGCGGATTATGACGAGCATTATGTAGTGATCGAGCTTATCGGGGAATGGAATGATGCGATCGAGAACGACATCATGAACCTGAAACGGGAGGTCATCGACAAATTCGAGGAAGCGGGTGTCACCAAGTTCATCCTTATTGCGGACAATGTCCTCAACTTCCACAGCGGGGATAAAGATTATTACGAGGAATGGTTTGATGAGGTGACGGATGCGGCCGGCTGGATCGTTTGTCTTGATATGCCGGAGCAGACGCAGTACGACTTCCGAAAGGCTAAGCTCAACCGTTATATAGAGCTTATGGAGCTGGATAACTGGAGGACCTACAAGCCGTTCCATTTGTTCAGGAAGATCGATCAGCTGATAAGCAACCGGCTGGATTAGACGTTTTTGTGAATTCGGCCCGGGTTTTTTGATGAAATCTCTTTTTTATGAATTCCCTGAAATAAATTTTATTATTCGGGAGAAGTCTTTAATTTTGGTGCATTATATGAACATCACGAAGGCATACCGTTATTTTTACTTTTTCTTTTTTTACTACTTTACCAGTAGGCCGGGAATGCTTTTGTTAAGAACTAAATAAAAAAGAACTAAACATAAAGAGTCCCGGCCAAAAGGCTGGGATTCTTCGTTTTATGAGTACAAGAGTATCAATCCAAGGTTATGAGGGCAGCTTCCACCAGGTGGCGGCGCAACAGTTCTTCGGCAAGGATGTCGAAGTGATCACCTGTGCTACTTTCCGGGAAGTGGTCCGGATCGCGGTCTCAAAGAAAGAAAGCGATGGGGGTGTAATGGCCATCGAGAACTCCATTGCGGGAAGCATCCTTCCGAACTACAATCTTCTACAGAAGAGCAACCTGCGGATAGTAGGGGAGATCTATCTGCAGATACGGCAGAACCTTTTGACGAATCCGGGGGTAAAGCTGGAGGATATACGCGAAGTGCATTCGCATCCTATGGCTTTGCTGCAGTGTATCGATTTTCTGGAAAAGCATCCGGACTGGAAGCTGGTGGAGACGGAGGATACTGCGCTTAGCGCCAGGCTGCTGCAGCAGCACAGGAGCAAGCATGTGGCGGCCATTGCCAGCAAACTGGCTGCCGAGCTTTTTGAACTGCAGGTACTGGCGCCGGGTATCCAGACGATGAAGAACAACTATACCCGCTTTCTCATTCTGCAGCGGGAGGACAAGGCAGAGGCGGTGGATGGTGCGGACAAGGCGTCCTTAAATTTCCGGACAGGTCATGCCAGGGGCAGCCTTGCACGGGTGCTGACGCGTATTGCCGATGGGGGGATCAACCTCAGCAAGCTGCAGTCCTTTCCTGTACCGGGCACTTCCGACTGGGAGTATTCTTTTCATGCGGATCTGGAATTCGAATCATTGGAGCAATTCGACCGGGTGATCGAGGCCATCCGTCCTGTCACGACGGAGCTGAAGATCTACGGTATTTATAAAAAAGGGAAAACAGTTTAAATATGCAGACATCGGATCCCATAACAACGGCCAGGAGACTGGAGGGCATCGGCGAATATTATTTTTCTCAGAAGCTGCGGGAGATCGACGAGCTGAACAAGCAGGGCAGGAATATCATCAACCTGGGTATCGGGAGCCCTGACCTTCCTCCCCATCCGGATGTGATCCGGGTATTGCAGGAAGAGAGCGCAAAGCCGAACGTCCATGCCTATCAATCCTATAAGGGATCGCCTTTGCTACGAAATGCCATCGCCGGCTGGTATAAGGAGTGGTATGGTGTGGACCTGTCGCCTGATACGGAGATATTGCCGCTTATCGGCAGCAAGGAAGGGATCATGCATATCTGCATGACCTATCTAAACGAGGGGGACAGGGCGTTGGTGCCGAACCCCGGTTATCCCACTTATCGCAGTGCGGTAAAGCTGGCGGGCGGGGTCTGTGTGGATTATGAATTGACGGCTGGGCATAACTGGTATCCTGACTTCGATGAGCTGGAGCGCCAGGTAAAGGCGGAGGGCGCTCCCGTGAAGCTCATGTGGGTAAACTATCCGCATATGCCTACCGGTCAGCTGCCTGATGACGGTCTATTTGAAAGGCTGGTTGCCTTTGGAAAAAAGCATAATATCCTCATCTGTCATGACAACCCCTATAGCTTTATCCTGAATGAGTCGCCGAAGAGCCTGCTGGCGGTGCCGGGCGCTAAAGACACGGTGATCGAGCTGAATTCCCTCAGCAAGTCGCAGAATATGGCGGGCTGGCGGGTGGGGACGCTTGCGGGCGCCAAACAGCGTATCGACGAGGTGCTGCGGTTCAAGAGCAATATGGACAGCGGGATGTTTCTCCCGGTGCAGCTGGCCGCGGCCAAGGCGCTTTCCCTGGGGAAGGACTGGTATGACAGTGTCAATAAGGTCTACGGGGAGAGAAGGGCCTGGGTATACCAGCTGTTGGAGCAACTGGGTTGTGTATTCGATCGCGGACAGGCTGGGATGTTTGTCTGGGGGAGAGTTCCGGGAGATTACAAAGATGGGTATGCGCTGAGCGACAAGGTACTTTACGGGGCAGGGGTATTTATTACTCCGGGCGGCATATTCGGTAAAGCGGGAGAAGGATATATCCGTGTAAGTCTCTGCAGCAGCGCCGAAAAGCTGCAGGAAAGCATCAAGCGTG
>DASZVM010000079.1:0-4703 GCA_035547295.1 Puia sp.
GGGGAATGCGGGGAATTTCTTTATGAACAACACCAATGGCGTAGGCGCCGGCGTCCGTGGGGAGGTGAATTCCATCTTTGGCAATAATGGTACGGCAGGGGTTTATGGGGTGTCATCGGGGACAGGCGGCTATGGGGGATATTTCGAGCACAGCAATGCCTCGGGCTTTGGCATATCTCTTTATGCCAATACCAGCGGTGAAGGGGTGGTGAGCCATTTTGAAACGTTACCGTCCAGCAATACGCAGCCGACGCTGCGGGTGATCACCAATGGGACGGGCAATGGCGCTACGATCGCCAATACGAATAGCAGCAATACCTCCAATATATTGAATGTGACGAGCAATGGTCCGGGTGTGATCGCAGACCATTCGTCGGGGAATGCGGGGAATTTCTTTATGAACAACAACTTTGGCGTGGGTGCCGGTGTCCGTGGAGAAGTAAATTCCATCTTTGGGAATAATGGTACGGCCGGTGTCTATGGAGTGGCTTCGGGGACAGGCGGCTATGCGGGTTATTTCGAGCATTCGGAAACCACGGGGTTCGGGATAACGCTCCAGGTAGTCAGCTATGATCAGGGGACTGCGATGGTAGTGGACCATGAAGGGACGGGTAACCTGGCCATATTTCAGAAAGGCGGGTTCAATAAGGCGCGTATAGACAATACGGGGAAAGGGTTCTTTAACGGCGGAACGCAGAACTCCGGCGCCGACGTGGCCGAAGCCTTTGATGTGGAAGGAGCTTACACGGCCTATGAGCCGGGGGATGTCCTGCTGATCTCTACTACCCTGGACAGGACGGTGGTGAAATGCAGGGAAGCCTATTCGCCGCTGGTAGCGGGTGTGTATGCCACCAAGCCAGGTGTCCTTCTGACGGAGGAGGAGTCTGCGGGCAGCGTCCTGGTTGGAAAGGTCCCGATGGGTGTCGTGGGTGTCATCCCTACGAAGGCATGTGATGAGAACGGGCCTATCCACAGGGGGGATATACTGGTAACGTCTTCCCGGCCGGGCTATGCCATGAAAGCGGACCCGGAAAAGCTGAAGGCTGGTCAGGCCATCGGCAAGGCGCTGGAACCTCTCGATAGTGGAACAGGAAAGATCAAAGTATTGGTAAACGTAAAATAATAAATAATGAAGACTATATTTTTCCAGCTTTGTTTTGTCTGTATCGTTCTTACCGTGCAGGCGCAGGAAACGAGAAGAGATGCACAGCTGCCGCCCGCGCGGACCAGCGATCCTGTAGTGCGGCAGACCCTGGCGATGCAACCTGTGCTCCCTCTAAAGAGCGGGGATAATGCCCGGCAGCAGAAGCCCCCGGCACCGGTGGCGGTGCCCCTGAAAAGCGGAGGTAATGCCCAGCAGCCAAAATCGCTGCAGCAGGTGGAAGTCCCTATCCGTAAGACAGACGGGGCGCTTGCCGCTGCTCCCGCAGGGGATAGTGCGCAAAATAAGGCGACGAAGGGAAAACCGGTCATCGTGCTGCCATCGTCTTTGTCCTTAAAAGAGGCAAAAGAGGCCAGCGAAAAGCCCGGGCAATAGGGTCAGAATTTTTCCATTACGCCCAGACCGAATAAAGCAAAATCGTATTTCACGGGATCGGATGGGTCCAGGGTGATCAGATAATCCGTAAGCTCCAGGGCTGCCTGCCAGTCCGTCTGTGTGCGTGTCATCAGGCCAAAACGCCGGGCGACCCTTGCGACATGGACATCCAGGGGACATATCAGCCGGCTGGGCGGGATCTTTTTCCAGATGCCGAAATCCACGCCTCTGTCATCGGTGCGCACCATCCAGCGCAGGAACATATTCAGCCGCTTGCAGCTGGAATTCTTTTCGGGGGTGGCTATGTGTTTGTATGTGCGGGGAGGGGCGCTATCAAGGTTGAAGAAGTAATTATAAAAGCCTGAGAGATGATCAGGCGTGTGCAGGAAAGCGTCTTCCAGTGAATGGTGATGCGTATAATGCTGCCGGAAGAATTCGATAAAATACAACAGGTCCGTGGCGTTGAAGGTGCGATGCCGGAAATCCAGCAGTTTTATAAGGTCCTTTTCCTCATGCCGGAGGACAAACTGATAGGGTGCATTGTCCATCAGCTGCATCAGCTGCCGCGTCTTTTTTATAATGGTGGTGCGATTGCCCCAGGAGAAAATGGCGGCAAAGAAGCCGGAGATCTCGATGTCCTGCTGCAGGGTAAACCCCCGGGGAATGCTGATAGGGTCATCCGTAATAAAAGACGGACGGTTGTATTCATCCACCTTTCTATCCAGGAATGCGCGAATATCTTGTCGTGTGGTGTCCATAACCTACCCTATGGCTTGCCGGAGATCGTCTATCAGATCATCCGCGTCCTCGATGCCTACGCTGAGCCGTATCAGGGAATCGCCGAGCCCATTCTTTATTCTTTCCTCTCTGGGGATGGAGGCATGGGTCATGCTGGCAGGATGGTTGATCAGCGATTCTACGCCTCCCAGGCTTTCGGCCAGTGAAAAAAGATGGGTGGAAGAAAGCACCCGGGTAGCGGTCTCTATGCTATCGTCCTTCAGGGTAAAGCTCATCATGCCGCCGAAGCCGCGCATTTGCCGGCGTGCGATGGCGTAAGCGGGATGATCTTCGAATCCACACCAGTATACCTGTCCCACTTTTGGGTGACTGCGGAGGAAGCGGGCGATCTTTTCCCCGTTGTAGCAATGTCTTTCCATCCTCACGTGGAGGGTCTTTAGTCCGCGTAATACCAGGAAGCAATCCTGCGGGCCGGGGACTGCCCCACAGCTTTTTTGGATAAAATATAATTTGTCACGAAGACCTGTATCGTTCATCACCAGGCAGCCATGGATGACGTCGCTATGTCCTCCCAGGTACTTGGTAGCGGAATGCAATACGATATCTGCGCCCAGGTCCAGCGGGTTTTGGAGATAGGGTGAAGCGAAAGTGTTGTCTACGCAAAGCAGGATGGAATGTTGTTTGGCGATAGCGGCCACGGCGGCGATATCGACGATATTCATCAGGGGATTGGTGGGCGTTTCGGCCCAGATGAGCCGGGTTTTGGCGTTGATATAAGGTTTTATATTCGCCGGGTCCTGCATGTTGACGAAGTGGAATTTTATTCCTGCAGGTTCGAAGATCTTTGTGAACAGGCGATAAGTACCGCCGTACATATCATTGGCTGCAATGACCTCGTCGCCCGGCAGCAGCAGCCGTAGTACGGCATCCGTAGCGGCAACGCCGCTGCCGAAGCAAAGACCGTGCTTCCCATTCTCTATGGCGGCCATGGCTGTTTCCAGCGCCTGGCGGGTAGGGTTCTGCGAGCGGGCATATTCATATCCTTTGTGCTTTCCCGGTGCGGCCTGCACATAGGTGGAAGTCTGATAGATGGGGGGCATGATAGCGCCTGTTGAAGGATCCGGTTCCATGCCTGCGTGGATGAGTTTTGTCGATAGCTTCATTGTGTGATCTTCTGGATCTGTAAAGATACCGAAAACCATTAATCCGGTTTAACAAAAGCTTAACCCCATGGGTGCAACATGCTGTGAATACGGTTTCGCGCAATCTTTTAGGGGCCTTAAATCTTTTTTTACGGTGTTGGGTAACCCAAATGTGTTCCAAACGTATAACGATGGGAAAAAACTTTTCGCCGAACGTAAAGTTTACCTTGACTTGGGTGCATTGTCACTATAGTTTTACGTTATTAATTGAATGGTTACTGAAAAAAAATTAAACTAACAATCTATGACACCGCGTGTATTTCTTCCAAAGGCCCTCTTCGCTCTTGTCTTCTGTCTGACGCTGACGGCTGGAGCATTTGCTACCGATGGATTTACCATCAGTGAAAAGATCCTTAAATCCTTCAAGCAGACCTTCCCTGATGCCGAGCAGGTGAAATGGCTGGAGCAGGCTGACCGGTATACGGTCAACTTCAAGGAGAACGGCATTCTTACCAAGATCGACTATGACAAGGATGGGAATTTTATCAGCAGCCTTCGTTATTATACGGAGAAGAATCTGCCCATCAACATCCTTTGCCGTCTGCAAAAGAAATACGCCGATAAAAAAGTATTTGGTGTTACGGAGATGACGTCGGATGCAACGGTTGAGTATTATATCAAGCTGGAAGATGATCAGAACTGGATCACCGTCAAGTCAAATGCGGATGGGAATATGCAGGTAGTGGAGAAATACAGGAAGGCTCCCTGATGCTTTAGACCTATTCACTGTCACCCTATATATATAAGTATGTAATCAGGTCAGGCAAGCTGCCGTGACCAAGTATCGCCAATCGTTGTTTTCAGCCGCATGAGCATCCTGCGGCTGAATTTTTTTGTGCAGGACGGATGGGCGCAGGATGTCCTCCCGGACGAGGCGACGTCTGGCTTCATGGATATATTCCTGTAGTACAGGGTGTTGCATCCAGGACCGTTGGGGGGGCTCGTAGCCCGTCTTATCCTTTCTCCAGACGATGTCTTTGGGAAGATCGTTTTCCATGCTCGTTCTCAGCAGCCATTTTGTCCAGCCTTCCCTGATCTTTAAATGGGAAGGAAGGGAGAATAGGAACTCTACGAGCTCATGGTCCAGGAAGGGAAGGCGGACCTCTACTCCGTGGGCCATGGAGTTCCTGTCCGCATACCGCAGCAGCTCTTCCATACCATTCATGAACGTATTGTAGTACAGGACGCCGCTGAGCCGGTCGAAATGCGGGATATCATAATAAGAG
>DASZVM010000080.1:0-6331 GCA_035547295.1 Puia sp.
TTCCAGTAATACCAGGCACGGAAGAACTTCGCCTCCGCAACATAACGCTTTACACCCGTATCAGTTGAGGAAGCCCCCTTCTCGATTATATTGTTACAGGCACGTATGTCGTTATAGCTCGTCGTCCAGGTACCCGATGTCTCGGACAGCACCAACGTCCCATTGCTGACGCTGTTGGGGAAATTGAAAGCGATATCCGATTCCGTGTCCTCGAATCCAAATCGGTCCAGGTCCTTATAAAGCTGGTTCGCCGCCAGTTTGAAATCATTGGCCGTCTTCCAGAAAGTAGCATCCGTGATATTCTCATGGGAGACAAGGTCCAGCTGTTTGTTGCAACCCGCCACGGCCGCCACGGCCATAGCCATAAACAAAAACCATTTTATATTTTTAATGCTTTTCATAACTTTTGTAATTAGAATTTTACATTTAAACCCATCGAATACACCTTGCTGAACGGATATGTCTGCTCGTTCCTGTATCCATCCTCCGGATCGAAATTGCCGCCCAGCGTTCCTTTTGAAATAGTGAAGAGGTCCTGCCCGCTGATATAGATACGCGCCCCCTTCAGCCGGATCTTCTGTGCGATGGCATTGGGCAGGTTATACCCCAGGGTTATGGTTTTAAATCGTAAATACGCCACATTTTGCATCGTCAGCGCGGAAGTGTGATAATCGTAGTTCCTTATACCGTCATACCCCACCGAACCCGGCAGATAACGGGGATATTTGGCATCCGGACGGTCGGGCGTCCAGGTCTTGCCGTAATAGTAGGTCAGCGATGGCCAGAAAAAAGTATTCGGGGTTGCAATAGCTCCGCTGTACTGTACATTTCTTTTACCCACACCCTGCAGCAGCACCGTGAGATCAAACTGTTTGTACCCCACGTTGATCGCGGAAGAGAAAGTATAGCGGGGCAGCAGGTTGCCCAGGTACACCATATCACCCGGCAATCCTTTGGACTTATCGCCAAAGGCAGTCAGCTTGCCGTCTCCATCCACATCCTTGAACATGGCGTCCCCGATGCCGATATTGGAAGGGACGCCTTGCAGCGTTTTGTACTTATTCAGCTGATCCTGCGTCTTGATGATACCCTCATATACATATCCAAAATAAGAATAGATGGAATACCCCTGCCTGAGATGGTTCAGTCCCTCCTGGTAGCTGTCCGTATTCTTCAGCTCTACCAGCTTGTTCCTGCTGTCGCTCAATTGCAGCGCGATGCTGTAGCGGAAATCATGGAGCTGCTCCTTCCAGGTCAATGTCGCTTCAAAACCCTTCGTCACCAGCTTCCCCTGGTTGGACGTAGGTGCCGTGCCGCCAAAAGTAGCCGGTACCGCGATATTCACCAGCATGTCGTTATTCGTCTTGTTGTAATAGTCGAATGAAAAGGACAGCCGGCTCCGGAGCGCCTGCATATCGATCCCGATATTCTTGTTCTCGATGGTCTCCCAGGTCCTGTCCGAGGAAGCCGGGTTGGCCAGCGCCCCAGGCACCCCCGCATTGGGCGAACCCAGCGGATAGACCCCGCCGATATTGATCAAAGGGATATAATCGTACAAACCCAGGTTGGGCAGCTCCTGGTTGCCGCTCTTGCCCCACGAAGCGCGCAGCTTCAGCTGGTTGAAAATATGCAGATCGCTGATAAATCGCTCGTTGGACAAATTATAAGCCAGCGCAACGGCGGGGAACAGCGCGCTCCAACGCTGACTGGGCGCAAACTTGCTGCTGCCGTCCGCACGGGCCGTCACATCCAGCACGAGCTTGTTCTGAAAGGAATAGCTCGCCCGGCCAAAGACAGAGTTCAACGCCTGCGCCTCCAGCAATCCCGTAAAATTCGCATAGGCCACACTGGTGCGGTCCGCCAGGTTCAACGTAAATATATCGTTGCTGGGGAAATTATATCCCGTGGTGGTCTGCCCCTCATAGCTGGTTTGCTCCAGCGATGCGCCCGCAGTCAGGTTGATATGATGGTCCGTCCCCAGCTGCTTATTGTAGTCCGCATATGCCTGGTACAGTTTGTACAAGGTCTTCTTATTGCTGTAGTAGGCGGAATTAGGTGTATTGCGTATGTCCTGTATGCCCCCGGTATAATTATAGCGGGTAAAGGTGCGGGTAATGCCGTTGTCATTCCAATAGTCGAACCGCACCGCCACCTGACCCGTAAGCTTCAACCCTTCGATCACCGTCCAGTCCAGTTTCACATTCGTACCCACCCTCGAAAGGCCGTATTTTCTCGTCCCCCCTTCCGTCAATGACTGGGCAGGGTTCTCATACCCCTGGTAACCATAGAACTCCCCCTCAGGGTTATACACAGGCTGGTAAGGGAACTGGCGGGTAACGTTCGTCAGCGCATTCACCAGCATCGTAGGCTCCTTCGTCGTCACGTTCTCAAAGCTGCTGCGCGTCTCCAGGCTCAGGCTTTTCGAAAGCCGGAAATCGTAGTTCAAACGGACATTGTACCTGTCCGACGCATTCTCGCCGAATCGCAACAGCCCATTGTCATGATTGTATCCCAGCGAAACCAGGTAGCTGGTATTTTCACCTCCGCCCGAAAGTGCGATATTATGCAGCTGCTGCGTACCGTCCCTGTACACGACCTTGTTCCAGTTGGTATAGCCATAAAAACCAGGATAGTTGGTGATCCCATAGTTCCAGCCTTTATCCAGGTCAGGGGCCGCCCCCGCCTTGATCTTATCGAACACTTCCTGCGGGAAGCCCGCAATGCCCGCATTACGCAGGCCCTCGTCCTGGAATTCCGCATATTGAAGGGTGTTCTGGATCTTCCGCAGATACGTAGGCGACTTCACCCCCACATTGGCCGTATAGTCCACCACCATCGATCCTTTCTTCCCGTTCTTCGTCGTGACAAGTATCACTCCGTCCGCCGCACGGGCGCCGTAAATGGACGCGGCCGCATCCTTCAGCACCGATATCTGCACGATATCGTTCGGATTGATCGTCTGCAGATCACCAGGGACGCCATCTATCAGCACCAGAGGCTGATTATTGATCGTGCCTACGGATACAGCATTGTCGCTGTTGGCGGATGAATAGCCCCGTATCTGCAAGGTATAACCCTGGTTGCCCGGCTGACCGCTGGCCCGGGTAATGATCATCCCCGGTACGGCCCCTTGCAAGGCATCAAAAGAATTGTTCAACGGCCTGTTCTCAAAGACATCGCCCTTCACCGTGGATATGGCTCCCGTCACAGCCCCCTTCGTCCTCGTCCCATACCCCACGACCACCATATCCGTCAGCTTCGCATCCGCCAGTTCCAGCGAAATATCCAGTCCCTTCTCGGATTTCACCGTCGCCCCATGCACATGGAATTCCTTCGTCGTATATCCCACAAACGAGATCACCAGCACATCCCCCGCCTTCGCATCGATGGAAAATGTCCCATCCTTCGCCGTCATCGCCGATACGGCGCTACCCCTCACGGTGACAGATGCTCCCTCCAATGGAGCGCCGTCCGCACCACGTATAACCCCCCTGAGAGGCGGCAGCGCCTGTACGCTATCCATCACCGACAAAGGCGGCGGCGCCATCTTCTTTTCAAACAATACAATGGTCTTGTCCTTTATCAAAAAATCTACCGGCTGATCCTTCAATACAGCTTTTAACAGATCCACCAATGGCATCTTCACAGCGCTGACAGACACCGGCTTCGTCATCGTAATGATGTCCCGGTTGCAGAATACCACATAATCCGTCTGTTCCTCGATAGCCCCGATGATCTTCTGTATCGGCAAAAGCCGTCCCCTCACCGACACCGTCTGCGCCACCCCCGACGCCTGCGCCTGAACAAAGACAGCCGTTAGTAAGACAATGGTTAATTTCATGGCAAACAATGTTTTGGTAATGTTGCCGGTTAGCCTTACGGGAAATAGCCTGGATCTCCCAGCCCCAATAGCAGTTTTTTGCATAAATTGCAATCGATTTGGTTGTTAATAAAAGTGGTTTAGTCGCTCCTTTTACGTCAACTGAATTTTCACCGGAAGTGTCCCCACACTTTCGGTTTTTTATTGACGTACTATCAATGTTCGCCCTTCCACCTGGAAGTGCACTTTTGATCTTTCAAGAATGGTCAGCAGGTCTGCCAATTGAATGTTCTTTGTCATTTTCCCAAAAAAGCTGATGTTCGGCACCTTCTTTTCATACTTCACGTCGATGTCGTACCAGCGCTCCAGCTGCTGCATCGCCTCCCGCAATCCCATATTATTAAAGTCGAAGATGCCATTCTTCCAGGCCACCACCCTGGCCGTCTCCACATCATTGGCCACCGTCAGCTCCCGTGTAGCCTGATCAAAACGCGTCTGCTGCCCCGGTTTCAACAGCTGACTGTTGAAACGTACCCTCCCCTCCAATAAGGTAGTAGTGATGGAAGGCTCATTACCGTACGCATTCACATTAAAATGAGTCCCCAGCACATCGATCCGCGCCCCCTGCCCCAACTGGACCCTGAAGGGACGCGACGCATCCTTGACCACCTCGAAATACGCTTCACCCGTGATATCCACCACCCTTTCCCCACCACCGAAAACCGTGGGATAACGGATCGAGCTGGCCGCATTCAGCCAGACTTCCGTGCCATCCGGCAGCTGAATATGGTACTGCCTTCCCCTGGGCGTGCTCAAAGTATTATAAGCCACCACTTCCGGGGACTTCCCCGCCGCAGCCGCATAAGCCAGCTTCCCCTGACGGATAAAAACATCCGCCCCATTCTGGCTGGCGATCTTTCCATTACCCAGACTGTCAAGCGCAACGGTCGAACCATCCGCCAGCGTAAGCAAGGCGCCGCTCTTTCCAGGCACGATCAGGGCCGGAACAGCATCCCTCTTCACAGCCATGGGCGCACCCGGAGACTTGCGGCTCCCCACATATATCCCGGCAATTACCATCAATAAAATACAAGCCGCCGCCCATGCCCACTTTCGCAGATGCCTTCTCTTCGGCTCCATAAACACCACCTCCGGAACAGCATGCCGTTCAACTGCCAGCACCTTATCCGCTAATCCTTCAAAAGCACCCATCTCCCCTTCTCTCAAAGGGAAACGCTCCATCTGTTCCATCATGACTTCGGTAAACAATGCATCGTCCGGGGACTTTCCGATAAAGTCCGACAGCTCTTGCAGCTCGGCGGGAGAAGCGGTATTTTCACTATACCGCCGTATCAAATAAAGCAGGCGGGTTCTTTCCATGTCTATACACATAGACCCTGGAAAAACAAAAAAGGCCCCATCAAACAAAAAAAATTTTACCGGGCCAAAGGACCTTACTTAAATACGTTGAGGATCAATAACAACAGATAGGTCTTTCCCGCCCTCACCAGCTGCCGCCGGATATTATGCAGCGCCACCATCAGCGTCTTTTTTACATACTTGGACGCCAGCCCAAGCTCCTCCGCGATCTCGGGGATCTTTAACCCCCGCTCCCGGCTAAGCCGGTAGATCTCCCGCTGCCGGGGCGAAAGGGACTCCACCGCATCATGGATGATATGGCGGGTCTCCCGCATGGAATAATGCTGCTCCGGACCGCCGGCAGTCTCCGGAAGATAGACATCTTCCACCGCTTCTAACGGAAGGACCTTCAGCCCATGCTTTTTCAGATACCGGAAACATTCATTGGAAAATATCCTGTACACCCAGGCCCGGGGAGAATGTACATCACGCAATTTTTCACGATGGACCCACAGCCTGATCAACGATTCCTGGAGGACCTCCGCAACGGCATCCCCCGATTTGAGCATCTTCATACCGGACCCGCTGAGATAAGGAAGTAGCCGGCGATATAATTCCCTGAATGCAGGTTCATCTCCGCCGGCGATCAGGACAGCAAGTTCTTTCTCGGAAATATCTTTATATGGCAGGAAGCTCGTCAACGAATCGGCAATATTGATCCAAATGTACAAATTTAAACCATTGTGCTATAATCATCGACATTTGAGCTCCGCCGGACATTCCCATCCGGTTAACTTCACCCTGAACTCAAAATACCATTTGATCATGAAAAAAAACATTATCCTCAAAAGTCAGGGAATGACTTTTCTAACGACCTGCCTGCTCATTGCCGCATGTTCCAAAACCCGCTATTCGGGAGATACTGCCCCCAGGGCCGCCACCGCGACAGCCACGATCAATGCCTCGACGATCCAGCAAACCATCCAGGGCTTTGGAGGCGCCAGCATCCCGATATGGATAGGGGACCTGACAAGCGACCAGCGGACAAAAGCCTTCTCCGCCTCCACCGGCATAGGTATGAGCATCCTCCGCGTGATGGTGCCCACCAGCAGCAGCCAGTTCGCCGCCGAAAAGCCGACCATCGACGCCGCT
>DASZVM010000081.1:0-3524 GCA_035547295.1 Puia sp.
TATACCGCATAGCGAAGGCCGTACCGCAAGCGCCCAGCACGGTGGCCGCATCCATCAGCTTTTCATCTATCTTTACTGCCTTCCCCAACTGGCTGAAAATATCGTGTACGTACTGCAGCTGCTCCTCTCCCACATGCTGAGCCGCCAGACAGGTCATACTCTCCTGTATGGCGATCGCCGTATTGGGCATCGCCCGCACAATAGGTACCTTCTTTCCTATAGCCCCGGCAATATGATCGATGCTGACCCCCGTCACCACGGATACCAGCACATGCCTGTCCTCATGGAATTCATTCCGCAGACTGCCCAGTATATCATTCACCTGGAAAGGCTTTACCGCCAGGATCACCAGGTCTGCATAACGCAATGCCTCTTCATTCTTATCGCTTACCAGCACCCCCTTTCTCTCCAGCCCATGCAGGGTCTGTATATTCCGCTTGGTCACCAGAATATGCTTGGGCTGAATAAAACCGCTTTGTATCAATCCTTCCGCAATGGCAGTACCGAGATTGCCACCCCCAATGATGGCGATTTTCTTATTCATAGCTAATAATATTTGGCCTTGGCCAGGTAATTCCTTACATAATCCCCTACCCCTTCTTCAAGGGAATAAAATGCATCCTTATATCCGGCAGCCCGCAGCTTATCCATATTGGCTTCCGTAAAATACTGGTATTTATCCCGGATATCTTCCGGCATATCGATAAAGACAATATTCGGTGCCAGGTCCAATCCCGCAAAGGTCGCCCTGGCCAGGTCCTCAAAGCTCCGGGCCTTGCCGGTACCGAGATTGTAAATGGCTGAAACAGGCCGGTTCTCCATCAGCCAGTAACATATCTTCAAAAGGTCCTTTACATATACGAAGTCCCTCAACTGCTGACCGTCCTTAAAATCCGGACGATGGCTCCTGAACAGCTTCACCACGCCATTCGCTCTTATCTGGTTGAAAGCATGAAAGATCACGCTGGCCATACGCGCCTTGTGATATTCATTCGGACCATACACATTGAAAAATTTAAGCCCCGCCCAGAAAGGAGGATGCGCAGCCTGCTGCAGGACCCACTTATCGAACTCGTTCTTGGAAACTCCATAGGGATTCAAAGGCTGCAGACTTGGTATGATATCATGACGGTCCTCATACCCCAGCTCACCCGCCCCATAGGTAGCCGCCGAAGACGCATATACCAGGGGTACCTGCTTCTCCGTACAGTAGTTCCATACCTTCCGGGAATATTCGACATTCAGATGCTCATGGATGGAATAATCGAATTCCGTGGTATCCGTACGCGCCCCGATGTGAAAGACGAACCTGAGCCTGGGCTGATGCTTTTCCAGCCAGTCGAAAAAAATCTCCCTTTCAACCTTGCAGGCAAACTGCTTTCCCCGCAGGTTCTTATCTTTATCCGCATCTCCAAACGCATCCACCAGGATCAGCTCCGTAAGCCCCTGCTGGTTCAGATATCCCGCAAGACAGCTGCCGATAAAACCTGCCGCACCCGTGACGACAATATATTCCTTCTGTGCGTTGATCGTTCCTTCCATGATATTATTCCATTTCGACGAGCTGGGTCATATAATTCTCGATAGCATGATCGTATCTCTCCCTCCATGCATCTACGTTGCCCCAATCCTGTCCATCTACTTTAAAAGTGCCGCTGGTGACAACCCCTATCGCTTCATACGGCAGACTGCCCAGCGCCTTTTTAAAAGCCTCCACCTTCCCGGGATCGACACTGACCACCACCCGGCTCTGGGATTCTCCAAACCAGTAAGCGTCCTTACGGATACCCGCATCCGCAGTCCTCACGTCAAAACCCAAACCTCCCGGGAAAGCCGATTCAGCCAGCGTGATGAACAATCCGCCCTCGCTAACATCATGCGCGCTGCGGATCAGCTTTTCACGGATCAGCTTGCCCACGGTTGCCTGTAATAAGACCTCTTCCTCCAATACAAAATGCGGGACCGGGCTATGCTCGACACCCTTTATCTTATGGAGATACTCGGAAGAGCCGATATCATTCGTGCTCTTCCCAAGCAAAAAGATCAGGTCCCCTTCATTTTTGAGGTCCAGGGTCATCTTATCCTTCACCGACTCCAGCAACCCTACCATGCCGATGGTAGGAGTAGGATACACCGCTCCACCCGGATGCTGGTTATAAAAGCTCACGTTCCCTCCGGTCACCGGCGTGTCGAACTTGAGACAGGCCTCCCCCATCCCCTTGATGGCATGGACAAACTGATAATAAACTTCCGGCTCATAGGGATTGCCGAAATTAAGACAGTTGGTCACACCCAACGGCTGCCCTCCGCTGCATACGATATTCCTCGCCGCTTCGGCCACCGCGATCATGGCGCCTTTATATGGGTCGGCATATACATATCTGCTATTACAGTCCGTTGTGACCGCCAGCGCCTTTCCGCTGCCCTTTGCCAGCACCACAGCCGCATCGCTGGGCTGGTTGGTGGAAGAATTGGCCGTTCCCACCGTGCTGTCATATTGCACAGCCACCCATCTCTTCGAGGCGATATTAGGCAGGGCCAACAGCTGCCCGGCAATATCCCGCAGATCAGCAGGCACGGGAATAGAGCCCGGATCAAAAGCTTTTATCTTTGAGAAATAAGCAGGCTCCTTATACGGCCGGTCATACTGCGGAGCGCCGCCGCCCAGCACCAGCTCATAAGCGGGTATCTCGGCCTCCAGCTCTCCGTTCATATAAAACCGCAGGATACCATCCTCCGTCACATGACCAATGGTGGCAGCCGGCAGGTCCCATTTCTCAAAGACACCAACCACTTCCGCTTCCCTGCCCTTCTCGACAACCATCAGCATCCGCTCCTGGCTTTCGCTGAGCAGTAGCTCCCACGCTTTCATATTTTGCTGACGGGCAGGCACCTTATCCAGGTCGATATGCATGCCCACCTCTCCTTTCGCGCTCATTTCGGAAGTGCTGCAGATGATCCCCGCAGCCCCCATATCCTGCATGCCTACGACAGCACCCGTTTTGATCACCTCCAGGCATGCTTCCAGCAGCTTCTTCTCCTGGAAAGGATCACCTACCTGCACAGCCGGCAGCTCCTTGGTGCTTTCACCCGTAATATCCGCGCTGGCGAATGAAGCGCCCCCGATGCCATCCTTCCCCGTGGCGCTGCCGACAAAGATCACTGGGTTGCCCGTTCCCTTGGCCGTAGCCGAAATTGTCTCCCCATTCTTCAGGATACCCACACTCATCGCATTTACCAGGGGATTGGTATGATAACAATCCTCGAAATAGATCTCGCCCCCTACCGTAGGCACGCCGAAGCAATTACCATAATGACCGATGCCATGGACCACCCCGGACAGCAGATGCTGCGTCTTCGATTCCCTTAAGTTCCCAAAACGAAGGGAATTGAGGGAAGCGATGGGCCTCGCTCCCATGGTAAAGATATCACGGTGAATACCACCCACCCCCGTTGCAGCGCCCTGGAAAGGCTCGATGGCGGAAGGGTGATTATGAGACTCGATCTTGAATACGACCCCATAG
>DASZVM010000082.1:0-2889 GCA_035547295.1 Puia sp.
CATAGACGAGGTGGCGGATTATACTTTCCGGGACCAATCGTTAAAGCCTGTCCTTGAGGTAGTTAGATAAATTCTTGAGAAGGCCGGGACAAAGAGGCTGCTCCCTCCTGCCAATTTTTCACTTTCTCCGGCGTGGCACAATGATTGACATTGTGCTCGGGTAGAATTATACTAACCTTAAAAGCAAACAATTATATGGGAAAGATTATAGGAATTGACCTTGGTACGACGAATAGCTGCGTAGCCGTATTGGAAGGTAATGAGCCCGTAGTGATCGCCAATGACGAGGGTCGCAGGACGACCCCGTCGGTAGTTGCTTTTCTCAAGAATGGGGAAAGGAAAGTAGGCGATCCGGCCAAGCGGCAGGCGATCACCAACCCGGTGAACACTATCATGTCGGTGAAACGCTTTATGGGCAGGCGTTACGACGAGGTAACCAATGAGATCACCCACTGGAGCTATAAAGTAGCCCGGGGGGATAATAATACCGTACGTATCGATATTGATGGCCGTCTGTACACTCCCCAGGAGATATCTGCCATGATCCTTCAGAAGATGAAGAAGACGGCTGAAGATTACCTGGGACAGGAAGTGACCGAGGCTGTCATCACGGTCCCGGCATATTTTAATGATGCCCAGCGCCAGGCTACAAAAGAAGCCGGAGAGATCGCTGGTCTTACTGTCCGTCGTATCGTGAACGAGCCGACGGCTGCCGCTTTAGCCTATGGATTGGACAAGGCCGGAAAAGATGAAAAAATAGCAGTTTTTGACCTGGGTGGCGGTACATTCGATATTTCCATCCTGGAACTGGGAGATGGAGTATTCGAAGTAAAGTCCACCAACGGGGATACGCACCTGGGTGGTGATGACTTTGACAAAGTGGTTATGGACTGGCTGGCCGACGAGTTCAAAAAGGATGAGAATGTAGACCTCCGGAAGGACCCTATGGCCCTGCAGCGTCTGAAAGAGGCTGCTGAAAAGGCCAAGATCGAATTGTCCTCTTCCAGCGAGACGGAGATCAACCTGCCCTATATCACGGCGGTGGATGGTGTGCCCAAGCACCTGGTAAAGAAATTGACCCGTTCGAAGTTCGAGCAGCTGTCCGACAGCCTTTTTGAAAGGTGTCTGAAGCCTTGCGAACAGGCGTTGAAAGATGCTGGTTTGAGCGCTTCCCAGGTGGATGAAGTGATCCTGGTGGGTGGTTCTACCCGTATCCCCAAGGTGCAGGAGATCGTTGAGAAATTCTTTGGTAAAAAGCCAAATAAGGGTGTGAATCCTGACGAAGTGGTAGCCATCGGTGCTGCGATCCAGGGTGCTGTTCTTACAGGTGAAGTGAAGGATGTGCTTCTGCTGGACGTTACCCCGCTGAGCCTTGGCATCGAAACCATGGGTGGTGTAATGACCCGTCTGATCGACAGCAATACAACCATTCCCACGAAGAAATCGGAAGTCTTTTCTACGGCCAGCGACAATCAGCCTGGTGTGCAGATACATGTATTGCAGGGCGAACGTCCCATGGCCAATCAGAATAAGAGCCTGGGTACTTTCAACCTGGATGGTATTCCCCCTGCTCCCCGCGGCGTGCCTCAGATCGAAGTTATCTTCGACATCGATGCCAATGGTATCCTGCATGTAACTGCAAAGGATAAGGGCACAGGAAAAGAACAGAAGATCCGTATCGAGGCCGGCAGCGGTCTCAGCAAGGAAGAAGTTGAAAAAATGAAGGCCGAAGCAAGGGCGAATGAATCCAGCGACAAGGCTGCCCGCGAAAAAGTGGATAAAGTGAACCAGGCGGACAGTCTCGTTTTCCAGACGGAAAAACAGCTGAAGGAGTATGGGGACAAGATCCCCGCTGAGAAGAAAGCTCCTATTGAAGCTGCGCTTAATAAGCTGAAAGATGCGCATAAGTCTCAGGACGTTGCGGCCATCGATACGGCCGTAGCCGAGATGAATGCGGCGTGGACGGCAGCTTCGGAAGAACTGTACAAAGCTACCCAGCAACAGGGTGGTGGACAGCCTGGTGGAGATCAGGGTGGTGCAGGGCATGCGGCCGGCTCCGGTGGAGAGAATGTGACGGATGCCGAGTTTGAGGAAGTGAAGTAAGCGATATAATTATATTTAAAAAAAGGCGCGAGCTAGTCTCACGCCTTTTTTTTATTCCCTCACAAACTTCATCTCCTTCCGCACCGTATTCCCCGCCACATCCGTCGCTGTAGCTACCAGCTTATGTACGCCCCGCGGGCAGGTAGCATCAAACGCATAAGTATACATGCTCCCTTTTTGCGCAAAAGGCACCCAATGTCCGTCGATCTCACCCCGGAAGCCGGCAATAGGCCCCAGATCATCCTTACATTGAATACCAATGCCGGCAGCACTTTGATCAAAACGCCGCCCATCTTCCCATTGATAAGGCGTCAGCGTGGGAGCGACAGTGTCTGCAAGCAACCGCAGTATACCCAGCCGGTGACAACAAAAACACATCCAGTCTCCCTGCCAGCTGCCCTTTACGATGTACTGACTGTCGCCGCTGATCAGCTGCAGCACCGTTCGGGCACGCAAGGGATTACCCTTTGACAAAGTAGTCTTTACCTGAACAGAAAAACCATCGTGCACGGGTACGGTAGGATCGTGCAGATAGATCAATGAGGATACACTGCGTGTATCGGTATCCGGCAATTCCTGCCAGTGAAACGGCAGCCGGTCGTAAAAGGCTTCGGGACTAAAATGCGCATTAAAAGAAATGCCCCTGATAAAGGCCCCTTTACCTGGCAGACAAGCAACGGTGCCGGAGGAGAAGCCGCGGCCGGCACTGAAGGCCGTGGTACGGAACAGGACAGGCCCGTAGCCCGCATCGGATGGAGCATACTGGATACGGGTGGTCAGCTCCGT
>DASZVM010000083.1:0-5104 GCA_035547295.1 Puia sp.
AGTATTTGAATTGAGGTATCTGCCGGAGACTTGTGTAAGTATCCTGGTAATTATATTCAAATCCACCCGAGATGTAGTAGGTCTTTTTTAGCTGGATATCTACAAAAGACCGTAGGCCCAGGCCGTTGCCCGACATCCGGATATGTTGTATATCGCTGCCCCAGCCGATCTTGGCGCTGGCTCCTATACCAATGACACTTGTGTTGGATAAACGGTAACCAAGGGAAAACCCCAGGTCGGTGGTAGTAGGATAGTAGTAGCTTGAATGCTGGGTCTGCACATTGACGCCATATTCGAGTCTTTTCCATAGGCTTTTGGTGGCCATGTCATTGGGCTTGAAATTCGGATCATCGATGTCTTTTCCATCAGGCCCCCACCGGCTTACCCTATCTCTTACGCCGGATAAGGCGGATTGTGCGGATTGGAGGTTTTGGCCCACCGACGATACGGCATCGATCCCTTGACTTCCCAGCTGCCTGCTTAACAGCTGTTGAATATCCGTACGCAGCTGCAGGCCTGTCTGCGAACCCGGAGTGGCAGCGGCAGCAGGAGAGCCAAAGAGAAGCGCCAGCTGGGAATTGCGTTGCACAAAATCGTTGAACGCTGGAGCTTTGTGCAGCAGGTCAAGTGCAGTCTGCCCGAGCTTGTCAGGGTCATTCAAGGTTTCCTTATATTGCCGCACTTGTTGTGTGTAATTGTAGAGATCCCGGTTCATCTCCTGGTATTCTTTGGTAATGGAGGAAGGCAGATGGCTATATTGGCTAAGGTATTGCCGGACCTGTTCTTTCCGGTCTTTTATAAATTGTCGAGCCTGGTCAGCGTCCACCAGCTTTGCCTGTAATTGTTGAAAGTTGGCAGAAGCTGCCTGTAATTTTCCTTCCATCCCTTTGGCTGATGCCAGCAGGGATGGATTTTGTTGAAGGAAGGCCAGGCTGAGCCGCATGGAATCTGCATGAGGCAGATAGGTGCCTGCTGAGGCGCTCTTGCTGTCACCCGTATCGGCGTTGATTTTTTGTTTAAGTGCGGCATATTGAGCGCTTGCGTTGGTAAAAGACCTTGTGTCGACGCCCGGGTAGGTTTCCCGGAGTTTTTTGGCCAGGCGTTCTTCCCGCCGAGCCATTTTTTCTAAATACTTTTCGGACTGACGGGCCACCTGCCGATCGAGCCCCGAGATTTTATTCCGAAGACGATTGATAAACCCGTCCGGGATACCGGTGAGCTTATCCAGTGTGGAATCTGTTTGCTGGGAGTAGGTGGAGTGAAAACAACATAGCACACACAGTGTAAAGCACATGCGTATAAAAACATCCCTCATAGGAAAGTTCCGGTTTAATGGTTTGAGGATAAAGATCCCGACCAAGTTAGCAAATGGATACATACAGCGAAGTACCATTTGATATTCGTGTCATATTTTCCAACAGCCGTGTAGAAATTGCCTATAAGCGTGTCGTCAGATCCTGAAAAGCCTGTTCATCACTTCCGCAGGCGTAGGGCAGAGATGTATCCTGTCCTCGAGGGGGTCGTAAAGGAACCCTTCTTTTTGCATGTGCACCATATGGAGATGCAGCGGGTCGTAAAAACCGTTGGAATTGAGGAAATAGATAGGTTTGTTGTGGATCTTCAGCTGATTCCAGGTAAGCATCTCGAACAGCTCGTCCAGGGTACCGAAGCCCCCCGGGAGGATAATGGCCGCGTCCGAGCGTTCATACATCATTTTTTTACGCGTGTGCATGTCCGGGACGACTACCAGTTCTGTCAGGCCGCCATGATGCCGCTCCCACTCCTTTAGTCTTTCCGGGATAATGCCGATGACCTCGCCGCCCTCCGCCAGGGCAGCATTGGCCACCAGGCCCATAAGGCCCGTATTGCCTCCGCCATAGACTATCCTTAGCCTGGCCAGGGCGAGCAGCCTGCCCAATTCAGCTGTATGGGCTGCAAAAATGGGGTTATTACCTTTCTGGGAACCGCAGAATACGGCTACGGATGTAATGGTCTTTGTCATATGAGATATAAAATTAAATTTCTCATATTAACCCTGTATTTCCTAATTTCCGGGTTAGAATCATATCGCCCATGTCCTCATTGCTGCTGTTCACCTTTGTCATAGGATACTTTTTGTTGCTGCTGGGAGTGGCCTGGCGCACTTCCCGTCATTCCAACAACGATTCTTTTTTTATAGGCAACCGGAACTCCAACTGGATGCTGGTGGCCTTTGGGATGATCGGAACGTCCCTTTCGGGCGTCACATTCGTATCCGTCCCCGGCACCGTGGGCGATTTTGCGGGGGATGTCCACAAGGGATTTGGTTATTTTCCCGTGGTGATAGGGAATTTTATCGGGTACCTGGTAATAGGGTTTGTGCTGCTGCCCCTGTATTACCGGCTGAACCTTACTTCCATCTACAACTATTTAAATACCCGGTTCGGCAGGACAGCTTACAGGACGGGGGCGTTGTTCTTCATCCTCTCGCGGACCGTAGGCGCTACGGCCAGGCTCTACCTGGTGATCAACGTCCTGCATTTCTTTATCCTGAGGGACCTGGGCGTACCTTTTGTGCTCAGCGTCTCCGTCATCCTCCTGATGATATTGCTGTACACATTCGAAGGAGGGGTAAAGACCATCGTGTATACGGATACGCTGCAGACCACCTTTATGCTGCTGGGCATGGTGGTATGTATCGTTTATATCCTGCGGCACCTGGACCTTTCCTTTGGCGCTGCCCTCCAGGCAATGGACGAGAAGAGCTTTACCGCCATATTCAATACGGATATAAAGAGCAAGGGTTATTTCCTCAAGCAGATAGTAGGAGGGGTATTTATCATGATCGCCATGACAGGGCTGGACCAGGAAATGATGCAGAAGAACATCAGCGTCAGGAACCTTAAGGATTCGCAAAAGAATGTGATGGTCTTTAGCGTGATCCTCGTGCTGGTGAACTTCCTTTTTCTTTTACTGGGCGGGCTCCTCTACCTGTTTGTCCTGCACAAAGGGGCCGTCTATGAAGGACATCATCTCCTGTTCAACGTGGATGGAAGGACGATCAACGTCATCGGCGATGACCTTTTCCCCACCCTTGCCCTGCATGCCATGCCAAAGGCCGTGTCCATCCTGTTCATCATCGGGCTGATATCGGCCCTTTTCCCCAGCGCCGACGGGGCATTGACCGCGCTGACCTCCAGCTTTTGCATAGATATCCTGGGATTGAGGGAGCGGACGGGGCTGAGCGAGCAGCAGAAAAAAAGGATACGGATGACCGTGCACATCAGCTTTACGGTGCTTTTTCTTTTTTGCATCATGATCTTCAAATGGATCAACAATAAGTCCATCATCTATGTCATCCTGGAACTGGCGGGGTATACCTATGGCCCTTTGCTGGGGCTGTTTGCATTCGGCATCCTTTCCCGCCGGACATTGCCGGACAACGGGTCTGTCACGGCCGTTTGCCTGCTGGCGCCCGTCTGCTGCTGGTTTATCAGCAACTACTCGGCACAGTGGTTCGGAGGTTTTCAGATAGGCATCGAACTGCTGCTGATAAATGGGGTGCTGACCTTTTTGGGATTATTGCTTATTTCAAAAAGGGGGAAGGTTATAAACTAAATTTTCCCGGACCACGTTATAAGGGTAGATAATAGATCCAATATCTTAAACGAGTGCATAGTATGAATGACACGATCCGTATGTCCAAGCAGCGCAGGTGGGCAGAATCAAAAGCACATTCCAGTTGGCAGATCTTTAAAATAATGGCTGAGTTCGTCGATGGCTTTGAGGCCCTGGCCAAGCTGGGACCTTGTATCTCCATTTTCGGGTCGGCCCGTACCCAGCCCGGGACACCGTATTACGAGCTGTCCACCGAGATCGCGCAGCGATTGGCGGAAGAGGGGTTCGGGATCATCTCCGGCGGTGGCCCCGGTATCATGGAGGCTGCCAATAAGGGTGCGCAGCTGGGTGGCGGCAAGTCAGTAGGACTGAATATCGAGCTGCCTTTCGAACAGCATTGCAATCCGCACATCGACAGGGACGCCAATCTCAACTTCGACTACTTTTTTGTCCGTAAGGTCATGTTCACCAAGTACTCCCAGGGTTTTATTATGATGCCGGGCGGGTTTGGCACCATGGATGAATTTTTCGAGGTGGCCACCCTGATCCAAACGGGAAAAATGGACACTGTACCCCTGATCCTCGTTGGTTCTTCCTACTGGAAAGGGCTGCTGGACTGGATGAGGGCCGTCATGCTGGAACAGCATGGAAATATCTCCCCCCATAATATGGACCTGCTCAAGATCGCCGACACCGCTGACGAGGTGGCGGAGCATGTCCTGGCATTTTACCAGCGGCACCCGTTGCAGCCGAACTTCTAAACCTGGAACGAGCCGAGGTTCGTTGTCCCAGGGACACACTATCTTTGCGGAAACTTTTCACAGTGGATATCATCAACCCACAGGCGCAGGCCTATGCCGAACGGTACTCCTCTCCCGAACCTGAGCTGTTACGGGAGATAGCTGCATATACGAATGCGCATCATGCCCAGCCCCATATGCTCAGCGGTCATTTACAAGGCAGGTTGCTTGAAATGATCAGCCGAATGCTGCGTCCCCGCAGGATCCTGGAGATCGGCACCTTTATGGGTTATAGCGCCCTATGCCTGGCAGCCGGCCTGAAGGAGGGCGGGACCCTGCATACCATCGAGCTCAGGGATGCCGATGCGGACATTGCCGAAGGGTACTTCCGCCGGGCAAATATGACTGACAGGATAATACTGCACCGGGGAAATGCGTTAGAAATCATCCCAGCCCTGAAAGAGGACTGGGATTTGGTTTTTATCGACGCGGATAAGGTCAATTATACAGAATACTATAAATTAGTGTTACCGCGGCTCACCCCCGGTGGAATGATCATCGCGGACAACGTGCTCTTTCATGGCAAGGTTTTGGAGGAACCTATGAATGACAAGAGCGCCAGGGCGATACAAGCTTTTAACGAGTATGTGGAAAAGGATATGTCCGTAGAAAAAACAATGCTCACCGTCCGGGATGGCCTGCTGTTC
Organism: Puia sp.; assembly: GCA_035547295.1. Taxonomy (GTDB): domain Bacteria; phylum Bacteroidota; class Bacteroidia; order Chitinophagales; family Chitinophagaceae; genus Puia. Next base: position 5,045 of record DASZVM010000083.1, read on the forward strand.
ATCCGGAAAAAATAAACGTAGGGCTTTCATGAAGGGAAAACAAATTCTATTGATGGGGTG
>DASZVM010000084.1:0-5800 GCA_035547295.1 Puia sp.
ATACGTATATGGACGGCGCCACCGAAAGGTCTGTTCGCATACCCAAGGGAGATGTTTTACATCAATTCCGGGAGGATGTAACCAATGGCCGGTTGCCGGCGGTTTCCTGGCTCGTGGCATCCGCAAGGTTTTCTGATCATCCCGGCGGGCCATGGTATGGGGTATGGTACCTGTCCGAAGTGATCGATATCCTTACAAAGAACCCCGATGTATGGAAGAAAACGATATTTATTCTCAACTATGACGAGAATGATGGCTATTTCGATCATGTTCCTCCGTTTGTAACCCCCAACCCCCATTTCCCCAACAGCGGCAAGACGTCTGCCCACATCGACACCCGTGTCGAGCATGTAGCGGCCTGGCAGGAGGTAGAGCATGTTAAAGGACAATCCCAGCCAGGCCAGGAAGGCCGGACAGGACCCATCGGACTTGGTTATCGTGTGCCGATGATCGTTGCCAGTCCCTGGAGCCGGGGAGGAGCCGTTTGTTCGCAGGTATTCGACCATACAAGCGTGCTGCAGCTTCTGGAGAGGTTTTGCAGCCACAAGTCCGGTAAAAAGATCGAAGAGACAAATATCAGCGCCTGGAGAAGATCGGTGTGCGGTGATCTGAGCGCTTGTTTCAAACCCTACCACGGGGAGGCTTTGCCGGCCTTGCAGCCCGTGGGAAGAGAAGAGCATATGGAACTGATCACGAATGCCAGGTTCAAACCCCCTATTCCCGCATTTGTACCCTTGTCAGCGGACGAGATCGCTGCGGTCAATAAAGATCCGGGCAAATTCCCCCTGATGCCGCAGCAGGAAAAGGGTATTCGGCCATCCAGGCCACTGCCTTACCAGCTATATACAGGCGGAAGCCTGAGCAGGGACAAAAAAAGCTTTTCCGTTTCTTTCCACTCGTCAAAGGAAGTGTTCCGGGATACGGCTGCCGGCTGTCCTTTTATCGTCTATGCCACCGGTACCTGGAAGGATGGTCCCTGGCATCCCGGTCTTCCGGGCAAAGACATGCATTGGTCGCCTGTACGTGAGATGCGCGTCTGGAACTATACCGTCGCCGCAGGCGACACCCTCACCGATGATTGGAACCTGGCTGATTTCGACGAGGCCGCATACCACCTGGAAGTATACGGGCCCAACGGTTACTACAGGGTATTTGGCGGCAATGCAGCCGACCCTGAACTGGAGATCGCATGTGAATATCAAAGAAGCAGGTTGTTAAGACGGCAGCTGACAGGGAATATACAATTGGAGATAGTCAATCATAGCAAGGAGCAGCCTGTGCTGATGACCCTCACCGACAACGCCTACGGAGGCGGGGAAATACGAAGGACAATGACGTCCGGCTCGAAAGACACTGTCGTCATCGACTGCGGCAAGAGCTTTGGATGGTATGACGTGACCGTCCGCATTACAGGCAACAGCGTATTTGAAAGGAGGTTTGCAGGCCATGTAGAGACGGGCAAAGAAAGTTTCAGCGATCCGTTGATGGGACAGATGGTATAGATAGTATCCTTACCTTTGAGTTGCAATGGCGGATGAATTTGAATCATATTTTCGAGCTCATGTCAACCTCGGAGGCGTGGATGTTGACCGGGTCAGGTCGCTGGCAGTCCACAAGCCCCTGCAGCGCAATGAGTTTTTACTCCGCGAGGGCGAAATATGCCGTTACAAGATCTTCGTGCTGAAAGGGATCCTGCGGACTTTTGGCACCGCAGCAGACGGCAGCGAGCATATCCTGCAGTTCTCGCCTGAACAAAGCTGGACACTGGATGTAGAGAGCTATGACCGTCAGCAACCCGCCCGGTATAACATTGCAGCAATAGAGAACAGTGAGGTCCTGCTTTGGACAAAGGCGGACTTTGAGGGCTTGCTGGCGGACATTCCCCGGCTGAGATCTTTTTCCCAGCAGCTTATCTCACATAATATCTACAACAGCAGACGACGTATATTAACAGCGCTGAGCGCAACACCGGAAGAAAAATACTACGAGTTCATCCAATCCTTCCCCGATCATCTGGCCAGGCTGCCGCTGCATATGATCGCTTCTTATCTCGGCATCTCGATAAAGACCCTGACACGCATCCGGCAGGCCCAATTACGGCGTTGATCCAAAATATGGTCAAATGTCCTTTTTTTGCGGGCGATCCCGGCGCAATTTCGATTATTATAAAACCTAATCGATTATGCGTGTATTTGTTACAGGAGCTTCAGGATTTGTAGGCTCCGCCATTGTTAAGGAATTGATAGAGGCTGGTCATCAGGTGCTTGGGCTGGCCCGCTCGGATAGTTCTGCCCAACAGATAATAAATGCCGGTGCGCAGGTGCATCATGGAGACCTGGATGATCTGAAAAGCATTCAGCAAGGCGCGGCCGGCTGCGAGGCTGTCATCCATACCGCCTTCAATCATGATTTTTCGCAATTTAAGGTCAACTGCGAGGCTGACCGCAGGGTAATCGAAGCGATGGGAGCTGTTCTGGCTGGTACAGACCGCCCGCTGATCATCACCTCCGGCATCGGTCTTCTGAATTACGGACGTATTGTTACGGAAGACGATGTTCCCCCTGCCGGCTCGGACGCTATTCCCCGCGTTGCTTCGGAGGAGGCAGCAACAGCAGCAGCGGCCAAAGGTGCAAAAGTTTATATCGTACGGCTGCCCCCAACCGTACACGGCGAGGGCGACCACGGTTTCGTCCCCATGATCATCGATATGTCCAGACAAGCCGGTGGATCAGCCTACATAGGAGAAGGGAAGAACCGCTGGCCGGCCGTCCATCGTCTGGATGCCGCGGTATTGTACCGCCTGATCGCAGAACGGAGACCTTTGCAAAAGGTTTACCATGCTGTTGCAGAAGAAGGCATCCCATTCAGGGATATTGCGGAGGCCATTGGCGAGGGGTTGCATCTGCCTGTGATGGCTAAGACTGGCAAAGAAGCAGAAGAGCATTTCAAGTGGTTTACACATTTTGCATCCCTTGACTGCCCCGCATCCAGCGCAAAGACCCGGAAAACGTTGGACTGGCAGCCGGTACAGACCGGCTTACGCGAAGATCTGGCATCAGGCTTCTATTATTAAACTCCGTCACCGGCTATTTTGACGAACAGTTCCCTATACTTAGGGAACTTTTTATTTATGCCAGAATTCATATCTTCAGTCCCTTATTTTTATGAGCTGTATATCCAACCCTTTTATTCGTCACGGGGTGTTTCTCCTTATGCTCTTGCTATCCCAAAGGATTCAGGCTCAAAACCTTGTGCCCAACCCCTCCTTCGAGGACATCAACACCTGCGCGGAGTTCAGCCAGCCCTGCAGCCCCTCCGCCTGGTTCTTTTTAAGCCGGAAATTTACCACTGGCTACTATCCCAGATTCCCTTCCGCCACCGGTAGCCGGCATCTGCAGATGGTCGCGGCCAGCCGGGAAACCGTCAACCGTCAATATTGGGAGACCATGCTCTTATGCCCCCTTCAGGCCGGCGAAAAATACACCGTCAACCTTAAAGTCGCCAGTCCGGGCATCAAAACCGAGCTTAGTGCTACCCGCCCCAACCTGCGCGATGTAGGGCTATGGTTTACTACCCGTTTTGTTTTTGTACATGGAGACTCCATCTTGCAACCCAGGAGCTATCTTTCACTCACTGATGCAACGACTAAGGACTTGAAGAACGGCTGGTTCGAGCTCAAAAAAGAATTCGTCCCCAACGCAAACGCCACCATTCTGATCGTCGGCAATTTCGCCCGGGCCGCAAACGCCGATATTATGGATCAACGGAATGCGACCAACCCAACCATCGATATCCTCGTAGACGATATTTCCGTCACCCGTACGAAAGGGGGCGTCTGCGAAAGCTATCAAAAGATCAGGGACTCATTGTACGCAATTTATAGACGGCATTCGGAGAATCATCCAAATGATCTCGATCCGGACATATCCGATAGCCTGCCGGATGTCACTGCAAAGAACGACTCGCCCCCTCAACAGACCGACAGCCTTCGTCGCCGGGCGAACAATCCCATCAACGATCCACTGTGGGGACCTGAACCCCGCCGGGCGGCCGATACGCCAAAATTATCCCGTCCTGTGCCCGCGACTGATACCATCATCATCCACAATATTCAGTTTGATTTTGATAAATACCTCATACAAAACCCGGATACCTTGCAACGATACCGGAGCCTTCTGACCAGGCCAGGCATAAAGAAAATACAAGTGGTAGGTTTTACGGATGATGCCGGCTCGAATGCCTACAACCTAGACCTTTCCCAAAAAAGAGCCCGGGAGATCGCCCGCCTGCTGTCGTTAAAGCTCGACATACCTGCTGCGCTAATAGAAACAGAAGGAAGGGGCATATCCAGGAAATATCCCACCAAATACCTGAACAGAAGAGTGGAGATCTATGTTTTTCACGAATAGGGTTCCTATAATGCCGGATGGCATATGCGCACAAAATACAAGGCTCCACATTACTATAAAGCACAGCACCCGAAATATCCCCGGCATGCTTCAGCGCATCCAAAATAGCCATCATCTTGGAGCAGGCCCTTCCATAAACATTCATTTTGCCGTATATATAAGCACGGTCATTCCTTTCTCATACGCCTGAGCATCCATCAGCGATAGATTGATCATTCCATCCGTTTTATCGAATATAGCCAGTCCATTACCCAATATCACCGGGTTGATGACCAAATGGTATTCATCTATGAGCCTGGCCTTGATGAGGGCTGAAACAAAAGATGCTCCTCCGTAAACGATCATGTCCTTCCCTTCTTTTGCCTTTAATGCATCGACCTCCTGCGCCAGATCGCCCTTGGCAAGATCGGTATTGTCCCAGCGCGATGCTTTCAAAGTTTTTGAAAAAACCACCTTGTGCGCCCGGGTAATATTTCCGGCGAATTCACTTTGGGGATTGTCCTTACGCTGCGCCATATCCGCCCAGTGCCCGATAAACCCCTCTTCCGCCATTTTCCGGCTCAACAGTACACTATCGAGGGACGCCGTCAGGTCAGTGTGATAACGCTGTAGGTCCGGTCCCCAGGTCCATTCGGGTCCAAAACTCCACACCTGCCATTGTGATCCGGGTTTGCCCGGAGATACGAATCCATCCACCGACAGCTGCATTTGTAATTTTAACTTTCGCATAGCATTAATTTACCTCAGATCTAACAATAAAATCATAAGCATGTTCCGTAAAATAAACGGGAACATCAGCCCAGGTCATCCGCTTCTCTTTCGCCGACATATGTGCAGCACGCATTAATTCCATAAATCGGGCAATGATGACCTGTTCACACCAATACCCCTCGATCACAAAAATTGTCTCATCGGCCTGTCCCACAAGAGATCTTCCGATCACCTCGTGATATTCAGTCTCCGGCAGCTGACCCAGCTTCGTCTCGGCTATTTCAATCACCTCTTTCATGTCAAGCTTTTCCAGGGCAAAGTTGATTTGTTCTGCAAAGTCAAAATTCATACTATTAAAATTGATGATTTTTTACTCCCCCTCCGGGTCAACCACATCCGTCTCCGCCACCCGGCCGATCTGCCCATCTTCCAGACGCACTTTTATCCCCCTCGAATGAAAGGCAGCTGAAGTAAGAATATCCTTGACAATTCCGTACGTCAATTTTCCGCTCCGCTGGTCTTTCTTGAGGACAATGGCAACTTCCAGCCCCGGATAAATATCTTTTCTGTATTGGCCATTCATAGACCGCAATATACGCATATCCGGCGGCTGCAGGATTTTGCCTACCACATTCACATCAGTTGGTGGATGTTTTCCCGTCAGGAACCTTCGCTCGGAA
>DASZVM010000085.1:0-2336 GCA_035547295.1 Puia sp.
TATTGGTGCCGATGCAGACATCCTGCAGCTCGCCATCAGGGGTCACTTTTCTGCTGAGACCTTCCCAGCCGTTCTGTGCGATGGTGATATAGCTTTTGTCGATCCATCCTTTGTTGACCGCATGCGCCACGGTATAGGTGAACATGGCCGTGACGGAAGATTCCAGGTAGGAATCGGGTCTGTCCAATACCTGGTGCCACATGCCGCTGCTGTCCTGATAGCGGGAGAAGCCTTTTATCTGGCGGAGCAGGAGCCGGGTAAGCGCAGCCCGTTTCGGGTGGTCGGCCGGCAGATAGTCCAGCAACATCGTCTGAGCCAGGGCAAGCCAGCCGTTGCAACGTCCCCAGCGGCCTACGCCATTCATATTCTCGTCGCTGTAGTAGCAGTGGAAATAGAGCCCCGTGGTGCTGTCATATAAATAGCGGGTAAAGTTCTCCACCTGCCGGATGGCGAAATCAAAGTATTTCCTGTCGCCTGTGAGCTTGCCCATGCGGGCGAGGTAAGGGACGCTCATATACAGGTCATCCGCCCAGAGCGTCATATTATGCGGGTGGTTGCGGGAGAGGGTGCCGTCGGGCATTTTGAGCTGTTTGTTCAGGATATAGTCGCCTACTCTTTCCAGGTAGTCCATATAATCCTTTCGCTTGTCGAAACCATATACATCCAGCAACCCAGCGGACATGGCGCCGCAATCGTCCAGGGAACCTATACGGAATACAGGCCGGTATTCCGGGCTCTTTACGCCTGCATCAAATTGTTTTTTAAAGAAATCGAGGTTGCTGAAGATGAAGTCATAATTCTTCCGGGCATAATCGGAATATTTTGCATCCTTCAGCACGGCTGCCGTCTGTACCATGCCTACGGCCAGCACGCCATTGACATAGGCCCATTTGTTATACCTGCTTTCCGCCTTCACATCCGGAGAGGATGCGACCCCCTTCAGGGTCTCGTATTTTTCTCCTGTCTTGTTATTGACAAACCGGAAGCTGGTGGTCCCGATAATATGATCGGCTACCTTACGTACGAGCGCTTCTGCGTCTGAGGCTATGGATGTTTGGGCGTGGAGGCTGCCTGTGTACAAAAGAGCTGCGAAGAGCAGATGTTTTAGATGGCTTATTTGCATGTTGAGGTTTTTATTTTTTGATCATTTTTTTGCCTGCCTGGCTTTCAGCTGGGCGATATATAGCGAGGAGGGCTGGAGACCCTCTTTATACCCCTTTCTTTAGAAGTATGGCCCCCCTGAAGCCGTTGGCATCAGCCGCTTTCCCCGATACTTCGTCGATGGCGGATTGGATGGCCTGCTGGGCGTCCCCTGCGTCGGATGGGGACACGGTTCTTACGACCTTTAATTCCGGCAGGGGGCGATCGCCATGCTCATACCCCACCAGGCTGAAGTCGGGAAGGATATTTCCCTTTTCATCGGGGATATACTGCAGCCTGCCGTCCCTGGTCAGGTGGAGAAGCTTCGATTCCCAGGCAGATGGCCCCGGCTGAAAGGACAGGAACATCGTTGCCGCCAGCAGGGAGAGATACTTTTTGGGTTGGTTAAACTGATACATGGTATAATATTCCGATAAATTTAAAAGACCAGAAAGCATATGCCAGGATAGTTGAATATTTTGCTAATTATACAAATTAAACACCTCGAAAATAGTATTCTATTGCATTACCGCTGTGTAGGCGGCTGTAACCATCTATAGCCATATGAAGAAGATCCTTTTCCTGGCCCTGCCTTTTCTCGCTTTTCATCTGGTGGCCCTGGCAGCTGCCGTGCCTTTCTCAGACGAATCGGGACCACTTGTTGTAAAAAGCCCCAACGGGGCCCTGTCCTTTGAGCTTATTCCCGGAGATAAAGACCTCTCTTTTACCATCCGCGCAGGAAAGCTGGCCGTAGTAGATCTTTCCCCCCTGCGTTTTTCCCTGGATGGGGCTTCCCTGACGGAAGGGGCCGTGATCCGGGATCGCCGGCAATACAAGCTGAGCGAAAAATACCCCTGGCTGGGTGTTCATTCCACGGCCGTCAATGACTATAACGGGCTTGAGCTGCAGATGATGCATGGGAAGATGGCCTATACGCTGGATATACGGGTATTCAATGATGGCGCGGCCTTTCGCATCGTTGTGCCGGGGGCGGAGTCCGATGAGCGGGTGCCTGATGAGGCCACGGTATTCAATCTTCCAGGCGCCTCATCCTTATGGTATCATGACCTGGTAGGGCATTATGAGGGCGTGCATGTAAAAAAAGAATTATCACAGGTGCAGGCGGGAGAGTGGGTTGCTCTTCCTGCCACCCTTAAGTTACCGCAAGGGATATATGTTGCTGTTACAGAAGCAGC
>DASZVM010000086.1:0-9306 GCA_035547295.1 Puia sp.
TCGATAAAGTCACCGGGTCCCCCCTCATACGCGAAGTCCGCATCGACACCATCCCGTACAAGTATCTCCCGTAAAGACACATTCCAGCGCACACGCCCCTGCCCATAGTTATTTGTCTTCACCTGTACCCCGTCACATGCACCCCATACTTCTTCCCCGATGGCCGCCACTTCCCTGTCACAAGCCGGGTAGTCCTTCAACCCGGGGTCAGACAAGGGTTTCGGTCCCACCACGGTAGCACCCGCTTTTACCAGTGTACGCAGCATCCGGGCAACAGCCACAGGCATGCGCCGCTCATCCGGCAGCACAAGCATCCTGTAATGCATGCCATCGGGTAAGACGATAAGCCCATCCTTTACAGAAAGACGTGTCAGCAGCACTTCTTCATTACAAACATCATAGTCATACCCCTTCCCCAGGGAAGGGTCCGTATGCTTGGGCTCTACGATATTCGGGGCCCAGTCGCCATTATAATACAGCACATCCGCCACGAATTGACCCTGACGCAGCAGGTACTGACAGCGGGCAAGATATTGCAGGAAGGGTCCTGCCTGCTGCCACCATGTGACGTTGGGATTGAAATGGGTACCGGCGCCGTATTCATAACCCGGCTTCCCATCTTCGGGACGGGTACAGGTAATGGCATGGATGAGCATGCGATTGACACCCTCGCAGAATGCCCTGTCGGCAGCCTGCTTCATATTGCCCGGATAGTCCAGCCAGTGACGAAAAGAAGTAAAGGATTCCGCGGATACCAGCGTTTTCCCATAAATATGCGCCGCGGAAGCCGTCATCTTGGTAACCTTATTCTGTCCGCCTTCCAGCCGGGTAACCCCATAGGATTGATGCTCGTCCAGACCACCCGGCTCATCGTGCTTCAACCCCAGCCAGAATTCACCCGCGGGATAATCGCTTCTGCCAAGATTTTTTAACCCGTCCATGCACATAGTGCCGCTGCGGCTCGGCCCTGCCCCCTCGTTATGTACCAGCAATCCATGCTCATGACACCTGCGGGCAAAATGCCCATAGTGCCCATCCGCCATACAATCGGCCACCGTTTTGCGATAGTCATGAAGAAACCGCTCGGACACTTCCACGCTGTCTATGATAAAACCGTTCAGCACGGGCAGATACGGCCTGGCATCATATCCCCGGTACGCTATGAACCTTTCCAGGATATCGGCCGTCCAGTTGGGAAAGCCGTCTTCAAAGCTGTCGTCATGAAGGTACTTCAGGGTCTTGCCTTTCAGATCACCCGCATCCCCGATGAGGACCTTCCCCAGGTGTTCAAACTGGAGATCCACCGGCGTGGGGCTGAGCCAGTCCACGGAAAGTCCGTCGGCCTCCGGCTGGGCAATGGTCAGTTTGGAGCCCGTCATACGATGACCCGTACGCAGGATGATCCATTTCCCATCGGGAACAGTCCATTGCAGCCTGCCATCCTTATCCATCTTTCCCGTGAGATCGATGACCTGGCGGGCAGGCACGGCTTCATCCGAAGCATGTGCTTCAAAAGGCTGCAGCAAAGGCGCCGTCAGGTCCTTTGCTTTTATAAAATTACTGGCATCCTTCCGGTTGGTCTTGGCGGCAAAAAGCTCTGCCGGTTGATCATGCAACCGCACTTTCGTCTCATCCTGTATCGGAAAGGCCACTACGGCCGTGTCCCGGTAATCCAGCTTCTCCAATGGCAGATCGATATACTCCTTGTATCCCGGCGCATTCACCATCTTGTCATATCCATCCCGGTGGCCTGGCAACGGCAGCACCCCTGAAAATCGCCGGGGTCCGATGACTTCCAGCCTGGACTGCAGGAACCACCGACCCGCATGCTGCGGGTCGATCCAGGGACCGCCCATACACCAGCCCGACGTAAAATTGACGCCCACGGTAATGCCCAGACGGGCAGCCTCCTGTAAGGCATGACGATATAATGCGCGCCATTCATCCGAAAGGAATTTGACGCCCTGGGGCATTCGGGCGCCTCCCAGCCCGCTGGATGTATTGATCAGCAACACCTCCCCGATACCCTTATCATGGAACTCCCGCAGATCGCGGGTGATCCCCTCCTTGCTGACCAGCCCATTGAACCACCACCAGAAACATCCTGCCTGGAAGGACTGGGCAGGATCCTTAAAGCCCGCATAAAGGTCAGACCCGGCCACTTGCCCGCCCGGGGGCGGGGGAAAAGGAGGAATAAAAGAGGCAAATCCCACATGGGCAGCCGTCAGCGCCCCGATACGCATAAATTCTCTTCTATTGATGGCCATGGACAATCAGTTAATTTGAAATAAAAGTAAACAAATGTAAATATTTCGAAACGAATCAACCCTTTCTATATTAAGTTTTTGAAAGAGTTTTAAAATCCGGTTAATAAATGTTTACTTTGAAAACAAATTCAAGCGCAACAAATGAAAAGCATCACGGAAAGGCATGAATTCATTATAAAAAAAATACAGGAGACAGGAAAGGTCAATATTCTTCAGTTAAGCGAGGAAATGCAGGTCAGCGGCGTTACCATCAGAAAGGACCTAAAGCTCCTGGAGGAAAAAAACCTGCTCTTCCGCACCCGCGGCGGTGGCTCTATCAATAACCCTTATGCCATCGAAAGACCTATCAATGAGAAAGAATTTATAAACGCGGACGAGAAAAAACGCATTGCCAAAACAGCCCTCACCCTCATCGGACAGAACGACTCCATTATCATCGGCTCAGGGACCACGGTATTCGAGCTGGCCCGTGCCCTGCATCCCAACAAACACCTCGTGGTGATCACACCGGCCCTGAAAGTAGCGCTGGAACTTTGCAACCGCCCCAATATAGAAGTCCTGCAGCTGGGCGGCCTCATCCATCAAAGCTCATCCTCTGCCGCCGGCGCCTTTGCCGAGACGATACTGGACCAGCTATCCTGCGGCGTGCTGTTCCTTGGTGTGGACGGCATCGATCTCGAATATGGGCTCACGATCACAAATATTACTGAAACAAGCCTCAACCAGAAAATGATCCAGATGGCCCAGACCGTTGTCATACTGGCCGACAGCACAAAGTTCGACCGCCGCGGTCTTGGGAAGATCAGCAACCTGGACCAGGTGCATTATATCGTCACAGACAAAGCGGCTCCTTCCACCATCGCTCAGCTGGAAGAAAAAGGCGTGAGGGTCATCCTGGCGGAATAGCCCTCCGCTATATTTATCGCACTTCGTCAAGCACAGGCTTATCCACACCCTTCAGCTCCTTTTGATCCGTCTTTAACAGCTCGAGTACGACCACCTCATTCTTTGTTTTCTTCAGCCACTCCAGGGGCACATACACGGTCTGCTGCGGCCCCACGGACCAGTACCTCCCGAGATTGTGCCCATTGACCCACACAACCCCCTTCCCCCATTGCCGCATATCCAGGTAAGTATCGGCGACAACAGGCATATCGAACCATCCCCTCCGGATCACGGGACCATCACCCGCTTCACTCTTTGCAGCCTTCAAACCACCCACATCCTGAAAAGGCAGCCCATACATTTCCCAACCCTTCACTTCTATCCCTCCAAACTCCACTTTCTCCGTAATACCTTTCTTATTCTTTTCCAGATACGGCCCGAAGTTGATCCTCCCCAGGTTCTCCACCAGTATATCCAACCGCACCTTGCCGGCCGGCAACACCACCGCCAAACTATCCTGACCAAGTCTGCGATCCAATGTCCCCACACGCTTGCCATTCGCCATTATCACGGCATAATCCCGCAGGTCCTTTACCCGCAATATACCTTTACGGCCACCGGACACCCAGCTCCGGTAAAGCACAAAACCATAATCCTGATGCAGATCTTCAAAGGTCAACGGAGTGGCATTTCGCACCGGCCTGGGCAATACATTCAATACCCGGCCCAACTCACCCATCTGGATAGCAGGCACCGCAACCGCCTTCTTCGCAGCCGGCACCTCCGGCAGCACGACACCTTCCGGTAAATGCTTTGCTATCACCTCCCTGAACTTCATAAACTTTTCAGTAGGGTTACCCGCCTCATCCAGCGGAGCATCATAATCATAGCTGCTGATCTGCGGCTCATACGGACTATGATCATTATAGTTCGCCCCATTCATGAACCCACGGGTGGTACCCCCATGGAACATATACATATTGATGGATATCCCTGCCGAAAGGACGGAATCCAACGGACCTGCATACCGGTCCGCCGGCACGGTATGATGTTTCGTTCCCCACCAGTCAAACCAGGCAGGATACCATTCCGCGATAAAAAAAGGTCCCTTGCCGTCGTGGTTCTCACGTATCAGCCTCCTGACCCTCTCGGGCTTATCCACCCCATTGATCGCGGCCAGCAGTCCCGGCAAATGCCCTTTCTGTATGTCCGGAGCGGGATCGCAGGTGTACAGGAGTCCGTCAAACCCGGCATCGATGAACATTTTTCTGTTGATGTCCAGGTATTCTTTGTCTGACCCGTATGAACCGTATTCATTCTCTACCTGCACCATGAGGATATTCCCTCCATGATTCACCTGCAGCGGAGCCAGCTGCCGCCCCACTTCCCTGATGTAAGCTTTATACTCATTTAAATATGTAGGCTCCTTGCTGCGCACCACCAACCCCTCCTCATTCTGAAGCCAATAAGGATATCCGCCAAACTCCCACTCCGCACAGATATAGGGACTGGGACGAAGGATGACCCATAACCCCTCTTCGCGGGCAATGTTTACAAATTCCCGTACATCGTTGTTACCGGAAAAATCAAATACGCCTTTCTGCGGCTCGTGCACATTCCAGAAGACATAGGTCCCGATGGTATTCAGCCCCATCGCTTTTGCCATCTTCATACGGGCCCGCCATGCCTCCCGTGGCACCCGCGGATAATGCATCTCCCCCGAGATGATCACAAATGGTTTTGAATCCAATAAAAAAGCCGTATCGCTCAAAGAAAAAGTATGCTGCGCACGCACGCCCATGGTCAACAGTACGCACAGCGTCATGTAATAGCACCGAATCTTCATAGATCAATATTTATCTCCGCCTAAAAATCCTTATTCGTTCATTGTTAACCGCCACTAATATCAGATCATCCCCATTGCCATCCTTTATCAATTTCAGATCTTTCACATCACCCTTTATAAAAATACCCCTATCGACATGCGTGACAGGGAGAAAATTTCTCTTGCCGTCGCCCTTCAGCAACAAACCATAGGAAGCGTCATAGCGGCCCGACATCACTTCTGTCTGGTACTCATTCCCGGCCAGCAAAAGATCCGATTTACCATCTCCGTCGAGATCATGGGCTAGAATGGCATTCACGGGCGCGAACTGGGCTTCCATGGGCAAAACATGCTTCCGGAACCTGCCCTTTCCAAGGTTCTCAAACCAACAGGTACGCAATTCATTACAATCAAGCTTAACTGCATCTTTTATCTTGTCGTCCGGGAACAGGGCAGTAAGATCCGCCGATGCAAAATCTGCATTCTTCAGGAACCGCTTTTTAAAAGAAGGCATCTGCCGGGTGAGCTGGTTCAGGTTCATCCCCACCTGCAATGTCTTCCTTCCTGTCTCATCAGGTATATAATAGCAGAGAATAGGATCTATCCGCCCGTTGCCTTCAAAATCCTTTGCCATTAGTTTCAAGGGCGTCGCTTCCGATACATGATACGGATTGTTGGCGCCCAGATTGCCCGCTATGAGATCCATATCCCCATCGCCATCCACATCCGCCGCCGCAAGGCTTCTCCACATACCCTTCTCATCCGCCAGACCCATTACCTTCGTCACTTCTTTTAACCTTCCCTGGCCGGCTTTGAATACGCGTATAGGCATCCAATCGCCCGCAAGTACCAGTTCCTTCTGCCCGTCGCCGTCAACATCGGCCCAGACGGAAGCGCACACCATTCCCGCCTGGGATAATGCAGGACATACCTCCTGCGTTATATCCACGAATATGCCATTTCGATACTCCAGCAAAAAACTCTTCGGCGAATACGGATACTCCAGCGATACTCTTCCGCCAATGAACACACGCAAAGGCTCCCGCCCGTCACCCCCCGTACAGCTGATGGTTTGTGCGATAGTATTGATGGACTGCGAAAACGCAGCACGGCTCCACGAAAAATTTCCTTTGCCATCGTTGAGGTAAAGCCGGGGTGTATAGAACGGCGATCCTTTGTCGAATTCAGTGCTTCCCCCTGTAATGATCAGGTCGAGGTCATGATCGCCATCGACATCCACCAGCACACTCTGCATATCCTCCTCGTATTTCGGGCCATTTACCAACGCTTTCGTCAAAAACGACCCGTTCTTTTGCTGCAGACAGATCACCCCCGATTGTTTAAAAGCGCCTCCGACAAAAAAATCGGTAAGACCGTCCCCATTCATATCGCCTGTGCTGATAAACGGACCCAGCTGTGAGAACTTCTGAGGGAGCAGGGGGTTAAAGGAAAAATCATTAAAAAAGCTTTCCTCATGCTTAAAATGAACATTAAGTTCATCCGTAACATCCGGATACAGCTCCAACAAAGACTGATCTCCCGACCCCCCGCCCAAAACAGCCTGCTCTTCCTTCAGCACCAGTGTCGTATCTATCGCCGGTCCCTGCAGCCGTTGCTGTTTCCCGTTTGGCCAGGTGATGACTACGCTATCCGGACGACTCTTGCCAAGACCAAAGTGTAGTCTGGTATCTACAGAAGAGGCATATCCCCGGACAGGGTCTTGCTCCGCGGATTGCACAAATCCATTCTCCCAGAGCATGATCTTTGCACCAAAACCCTCTCTGTTCAGGCTATCTCCCCGCAGGACAAAATTTATAAAATGTCCGCCGCTGTTATTTATGTATACAGAGGCTTCCTCATCGATATTATTGACTACGAGGTCCAGATCACCATCATTATCCAGGTCCACATACGCCGCTCCATTGGAGATGGCTTTTTCGGTGATCCCCGCCGGCTGTGACTGGTTGGAAAAACTGCAATCGCCATTGTTATGGAAATAATAGCTACGCAGAGGTACACTTCCTATTTTATCCAGCTGCGCTCTCAAAAGCCGCTCCCGCTCCTTCTTATCCGTCATTCCGTAATTCTCCGTCCGATAGTTTATAAAATCGGAATTGATCAGGTCACGGCCCATTCCATTCGTAATAGTCATATCCTTATAGCCGTCGTTGTCATAATCAGCCAGCAGAACGCTCCAGCTCCAATCTGTCTCGCTCATGCCGGCAAGCTGACCGATCTCGCTGAAGTAAGGAATGCCTGTATCATTCCCCCTGTTCAGCTGAAGCATATTCCTCATAAATTCCGGTTGGTATCCCGTCCTTCTTTCTGTTTCATATCTGCCATAGCTCATAAAAGAGAACATCATCTTTTTCCGGTAATTGTCCTCGGGCATCATATCCAATGTAGCGATGTCAGGCAATCCGTCATTGTTGATATCCCCCGCGTCCACACCCATGCTGCTATAGCTTTGATGCCCCAGCGATTCGCCGATGACATTCGTAAATGTTCCATTTCTGTTATTGATCCACAAAAGATCGTTGCTTACATAATCGTCGGTGACATAAATGTCCGGCCATCCGTCCTCATTAAAGTCGCTGACAACTACCCCAAGCCCGTACCCATCGTCTTTGATACCGGCAGACAGCGAAACATCTTTAAAATAAGGGTGGTTCGTACCCGGAAGGATACCCATATTTTTATACAGCTTATCCGTTCGGATGGAATGTCCGCTGGTATCGGGTTTGACAATATCGTTTTGCGAAACCGCGGGATGCAGCTCATGATTGACCAGGTACATATCCAGCCGTCCGTCCTTGTCAAAATCAAAAAAAGCCGCCTGGGTAGAATAGCTTGAGTCGGCCAGTCCGTATTCGGCAGCGCTTTCCGTAAAAGTGAGGTTGTGGTTATTGATAAAGAGCAGGTTCTTTCTTTTTATGCCGGGTACATTTCCTGATACGCAAACATAAATATCGGAATACCCGTCATTGTTGATATCCACTACGCTGACACCCGTACACCAGCTGGTGGTTTCCAGACCCGCGGTTTTTGTGATATCCCGGAAATGATGACCACCCAGGTTCAAATAAAGCCGGCTGCTGGCCTGGGATGCCCCGAAAAAAAGGTCCGGCAGCCCATCGTTGTTAAAATCTCCTACACCTACGCCGCTGCCCATGTAGGCATATTCGTCAAAGATCAGGTTGACAGAGTCATTCTCCGTGATGGTATTATTAAAATGGATGCCGGAAGTTTCGGCATCCAGCCTGGTGAAGAGCGTGTCCGGCTTATTACGCTCTTTACAGGCAAGGATCTGACACACCAGCAGCCATGGCAGAAAAAATTTGTTTATATTTTGTCCGATGGCGGTCATCAATGATAATTTGCCACTAATGTAGTAACACTTCGCGCATCCAGCTGAATATCATCGGATGCCATGACAGACTTCTTCAAATTCTTGCTGCTGCTGGTCACATAAGCCGCAAAGCTGTTGCCGGTAACATTGACACCCCCTCCAAACGATACAACAGAAGCATTCGCCTGCGCATTTACAATGACAATGACCAGGGTTTTGGCGACAGGATCTACATACGCCGACGTCATGATATTGCCGGCTGCAAACACCGCATCCGTCACATTACCCAAAACAGCATCCACTCTTACCATCCCGGGTCTGACAAATCTGGAATAATTGCCCAGACACCATAATTGTTTCGAGTCGGTCACCAGCCCATCGGTCTTCGAGAGCCCAGGGTCCATAGCACCTGACGGAGTATTGATATACACCAGCCCGTCACTGTAATTATAAGGATTGATCCCAAGCCACCATTGCCAGGAGGATGCGCCCGCAACGGCCAGATCGTTATGTATCACTTTTGCCACATAAAGACCATAATCGATGTTCGTACTTCTGGGATAGCCGTTGATGGACCCGCAGATATCCCCTAAGACCCCGAACTCTGTCATCCACAGAGATGAGCTCGTATTCGTCGCACTGGCATTCACCGTCTGGCGATCCTGTACCAGCGTGTTTTCCGGGCAGGTGGTAAAATAGCTGTGATAAGAAATGGTATTGTCCACATTTGGGACGTTGCCGATGTAGTTGGAGCTGGAAGTCTTAAACCACTGGTTTATCTGATCGCCCCGGTTATCCGTGGTGGCATTGTTCAAAAAAGTCACCTGGCCTGCTTCTCCCACAATGACATGGGTATTTACCCCGTTTGTCTGCAGGTCGGGACCAAGTACCTTCACCAGGTTTGCAATATCCGTATTGGAAGCGGCTGTCCCCTCCTGGTTGTTGGAGCTTCCCCAGTTCCATTGCGGTTCATTGACAGG
>DASZVM010000087.1:0-3283 GCA_035547295.1 Puia sp.
GATATTTGTAAACTGGTAGGCATTATACACCCAAAAGATCATACGAAGCGCAGTGTGCAGCAGCAACAACAGGAATATGCCTGCCGCCGGCCTATAGAATCTGGATCGTGGCAAAGGTGAGAATTTACGTCCCAAAATAGAAAATAAAGCCGAATTTAGGAGAAATGAACCCATCCACCGGGCGCTGCGGATCTGGCCGCTTTATTTTACGGTGCTGACGGCATCGTTGAGCTACCGGCTGCTGGAAAGTCCATTCCTGCGGAGAAAGAATGTGACGCCGGTGACTAAACCGTTGCTTTCTCGCGGCTGAGCACTTTTTTAAGCGCAGCCACGATCTTTTCCCCCTTTTCTTTTGTCTGATCCTCTGTCCAGGCAAGGCTGATAGCCGTAGAGATGCTCCGGCCCATCACGCGATCGCTGGCGGGGAAGGCATCCGGAGAAAGTTTTGTCAGGGCAGCCTGTTGTACCTCACTGAGCCGGCTAAGGCTGGATGCCTGATGAAGATGCGTCCATTTGCGGTAATAGTGCCAGTTATTGTCAAACCAGTAAAAATTACCCGCGAGGATCCCCTGCTCTTTCAACTCGGCTGTGAGATTTCTGGCAATGGCTTCGGAGGGCAGGAACCAGCTGAGGAAGGTGCAGCTATCCCCGGAAGGATCCGGTATCTTCCGGAAAGAGATCTCGGGGACAGTGGAAAGAATGGCCTTTAGCTGCTGGTGGTTCTTTTTCTGGATGGAAAGGAACTTGTCCAGCTTACGGACCTGGGCCAGACCGACAGCGGCGTGCAGCTCGGAGATCCTGTAGTTGAACCCCATAAAGGGGTGAAGGTCCGCGCCGCGGTCCACTCCTTTATGATCATGACCATGGTCTGAATAACCGTCCGCCTTGATATAGAGGTCTTCGCTATTTGTCGTTACCGCCCCACCCTCTGCGCAGGTGACCGTCTTTACAAAATCAAAGGAAAAAGTACCGACATGACCGATGGAGCCCAGGTATTTACCTTTATACTGAGCGCCGAAGCTCTGACAGGCATCTTCCAGCAGCGCCAGCTGGTGCTCCTTACAAATGGCCAGGAGGGCGTCCAGGTCAGCCATGCTGCCGCACATATGGACGGGCATGTCACATTTGGTACGGGGGGTGATGGCCCGGCGTACGGCAGCGGGATCAAGGGTAAGCGTCTCATCCACATCCACCAGCACGGGGACGGCACCCACGCCGAGCACGGCCTCGAAGCTGGCGACGAAAGTAAACGTGGGCATGATCACTTCATCCCCGGCGCCGATGCCCAGGATGGCGAGCGCCGTCGTCAGGGCGGAGGTACCGCTGGAGGTCAGCTGGGCATATTTAACACCGATCGTTTTGCAGATGGCGTCTTCCAGCTCTTTGGCTTTCCATATCCCTTTACGGGGTCCGTCGAAACCATAGCGCATGTAGATACCCGTCTCTAAAACGTCGTTGACCTCTTTTCTTTCTTCGGGTCCAAATAATTCAAAACCAGGCATATATATGGGTTTTATAAGTTAGTATCAGGTTCAAAGGTAGAGAAAAGCGTCTTAATAGCTATCGGGGAGCTTTCCATATTGGTCCTGCTGACGGCGGTTGCGAAATAGTAATATTTCTTTTCCGGGGATTGTGAATAGGCCCTGATATGGAAGCCGGCTACGGGGTCATAGGGGATGAACTGGAACACCTGCATGGAGTCGATGTTGCACAGGGGTGTTTCGCTGCGGTAAAGCGCATATCCCCTTAATGTGTCTTCATTGGCGCCTTTGGCCATCCAGACTGTCTGGACGGCCTCTTTTCTATTGTACTCGTTATGAGCAAAAGGTTCGTGGGGCCTTGTCGAGTCGATCCAGGGCATGGGTGGGATCAGGGCCGGATAATTATAGTATGTCAGCTGGAGGCTATCGCTCCATCCGTTGGGGTTGTTCTCAAAGGATTTGCTGCTGAAATATATAGCTCCCTGTATGCTGTCGGTATTGCGCATCAGCTGGATCTGGCGGGTCAGCTGGGTCCTGTCCCTCCAGGCGGCATTGCTGCCTGCCCTGTAGATGGCCAGTCCGATATAGCATTGTCTACCATAGGTGTGTTTGCTCCACCAGGGCAGCAGGACGGAGTAATCCGCCCGTTTGTAGCCGATCTCCAGGTAAAGCTGGGGGGCCACGTAGTCGATCCATCCCTTTTTCAGCCAGAGCAGGATGTCGGCATAGAGGTCGTCATAGTTCGTTTGGCCGGCCTGGGTCTCGCTGCCTTCGGGGTCTTTGCTGATATTGCGCCAGACACAGAAAGGGCTGATGCCGAACTTGCAGTATTTCTTTTCCTCCTTTATCATGGTGCTGAGCTGCAGGATAATGGAGTCCACATTGCTTCTGCGCCAGTCCTCCCGGCTCATGCCGTTGCCATATTTTGCGTAGCTGGCATTGTCGGGGAATTCTTTCCCGGGTATGCGGTAAGGATAGAAGTAATCGTCGAAATGGAGGGCATCGACGTCATAGCGGCGTACGATATCCCGTATGACGGAAACTACATATTTCTGTACATCCTTATTCCCGGGATCGAAATAAAGGGTCCCTCCATAGTTCAGGAACCATTCGGGGTGCAGCCGGGTGATGTGCGTGGGAGAAATGGAGGATTTACCTACAGCGTATACGGCCCGGTAAGGGTTGCACCATGCATGGAACTCCATGCCCCGCTTGTGTGTCTCTTCGATCATGAATTGCAAAGGATCGTAGTAGGGGGAGGGCGCCTTGCCCTGCACGCCGGTGAGCCATTCGCTCCAGGGCTCATAGGGCGAGGGATAAAAAGCGTCTGCCGCAGGACGTACCTGGACCACGAGGGCATTCATCCCATTGTGCTGGTGCATATCCAGGAGCCGGAGGAATTCCAGCTTCTGGCTTTCGGTGGGAAGGCCTTTCTTAGAAGGCCAGTCGATGTTCTCGACGGTGGCTACCCATGCGGCCCTGAACTCATATTTCGGTGGCAATCTCTGCTGTTCGGCAGGCGGCACCACCGGCGGGGCAAGCTGACAAAAAGAGGGCGCGGAAACGGCCAGCAGGCCGGCTGCAAGCAATACTCGGTACAATCTATTCATCCTTGACATTTCTTATCTTATCCAACAATTCATTCAAGGTCTTTGCTTCTTGTTCGGTCAGATTTGCCATAATGGCGTCCATCTGGTCGCTGCATTGGTCGATCTTTTCCAGGAGCTTTTTACCTTTATCAGTTATGACGACGTCCACCAGACGGCGGTCCATCTTACAGACGCTTTTTTTTACCAGTCCTT